>NZ_JAWDHA010000032.1:0-45086 GCF_034190895.1 Virgibacillus sp. M23
GAAAGGGAAGTGGGCAGCCGGAGTGGTGGTCAAGCAGTAGCTATTATTCCATAATAGCTACTAGAGGAAGCGTAAATCTGAGCATGTAGTGATAAGGACTGAGCGAATTTTGCTCCGTTTTTCTTATATACGAATGGGAATACTAAACAAAAATAATCATATGTTGAGGTGTTAACAATCCGTAACTTCATTTTTTTTCTTATAGTACTTGTTGTAATGGTATTTTTAACGGGCTGTACGGAAGATGAAAGCGATTTTGCAGATCAAAAAAATCAACAACCTGAAAAGGAAAAAGAGAACGTAACTACCTCAAGTGATCAGCGTAGAGTACTAGCAACTAACCTACAAGAGCCATGGGAGATCGAGGTTGTAGATGATCGTATTTATATTAGTGAACGAACAGGTCATATTGTTACAGTAAAGGAAGGAAAGGTACAGCGCAAGCGAGTGGAGTTTGCTGCAGATTTATCTCAGCAATCGGAGGCTGGCTTATTAGGGCTGGCATTTCCAGAAGATTTTTCATCAACACAAACAGCATTTGCTTACTATTCCTACGAAAAAAGTGGAGCTTATTTTCAAAGAGTGGTTAAAATAGAGGAAAAAGAAAGTAACTGGATAGAGACAGAGCGTATGATCGATGAAATACCGGGTGGTGAATATCACCAAGGTGGAAGGTTAGAAATAGGACCAGATAATCGGCTATATATTACAACTGGAGATGCGACGAATCCAGAATTGGCACAAAGTAAAAATAGTTTAGCAGGAAAAATATTACGGATGGAATTAAATGGGACTGTCCCAGAAGATAATCCTTTTGGTAATTCGTATGTGTATTCTTATGGTCATCGTAATCCTCAAGGACTTGCTTGGGATGTGGAGGGGCAATTATACGCTACGGAACATGGCTCCGATGCACACGATGAAATTAATCATATAAAAGCTGGTAACAACTATGGCTGGCCAATTATTCAGGGAGATGAAGCGCAAGATGGGATGGAGCAGCCAATTGTACACTCGAACGAACAGACGTGGGCACCTTCTGGAATGGCTAATTTACATGGAAACTTCTATTTTGCATCATTAAGAGGAGAGGCACTTCGTCAATTTAACCCAATGACTGGAAGTGAAGTGGAGGTTATTTCAGATATCGGAAGAATACGTGATGTGTTTGCAGATCAACATGGGTTATATGTAATTACCAATAATACTGATGGGAGAGGGAGCCCATCACAGGAGGATGACAAGTTGATTTATATAACAATTCCAGAAAATCAGCTTCATCAATAATGGTTTTTGTTTACAATTAGAACCTCTTTGTTTCATCCTGTAGTTTTACAACTGAAATGAATAGGTCATAATGAACATCATAGGAATACAGCCTAGTATATCGTCGGCGCATTAGGAGGACAATATAGAATATATAATAGCTTTTTAAGTACAATCGGTAAATTATCGAAGACATTAGATAGAAAGAAGTGCTTTACTCATGAAAAAGGTATTAAGAAGAATACGTTTCTTATTTACATTTCCTCGTTCTGTCCCGTTTATAAAAGACTTTTTCATTGCTGAGGATATTGCAACAGCAAAGAAATTATTATTTGCAGGCTTTATCATCGGTTATTTTCTTCTACCATTCGATTTAATTCCAGATTTTTTATTAGGATTTGGCTTACTGGATGATGTGACAGTAGCAATTTTCTTACTTCAATGGATGGTGAAAATGGCACCTCAATCGTTAAAGGAGAAATATTCATTTTAATAGCGTTGGAGGGCAAAAGTGTTTAAAAATTGAACGCCTTGACAATGGTGCGTAACTGAAGAGCGGGGGTTGATTTAAATAAAGACGGGCTGGTAAATATGTCTCAGCCCGATGGAGTATCTCAAAAAATAAAATGATATTGTTGGGTTGTCTAATGCTTGTTACGCTCTTTCTCATTCGGAATATACTTCGTAAAATAAGCTGCAAATAAAAGGAATATAAAGGACAATCCCCAAGAAACAATTCCGTTCCATTGGAAGTTAGTTCTTAGCCCAACAACTAATATAATAGCACTCAATCCAATAAAAAATACTGTTAAGTATCGTTTCACGAAAAACACCCCGATTGCTAAGGTCAATAGTTCAATAGTATGGTATGCATCTATTATAATATGTGTTTCGTAAAATTTATATCATAATGTTTTTTCTTGGTTAGAACGAATTGTTCTAACCAAGAAAAATGGATAGAAAATTGCTGAAAACACTTTTCTATTGTCCTGCTACATCTCGTTTCGTGAAAAATAACCAAGATAAAAGGATGAATACTACATAATAAATAATTAACATTGTGATGGAAAATCCTAATGTCATGCCTTCAATCCATGGTGTTCTACCATCTGCATATTGACTTAAATCTGTATTTGCAAATAAGATATATTTTGCCCATTCCTTATCTTGGAAAAAGCCTACAATCGAATTCCCAGCCATCATGAGGAAAATGGCAGTACCAATTGCTAACGCACTATTACGGAATACGGTAGATATCATAAATGCGAAAGTTGTCATCATTACAAGGTTGACCATACTGTATCCATATTCTGAGAAAATAGTTGGTATTAATGAAATAGTCGTATAACCGCTAGCTTCGTTACTTACTATGGATGGATTCATTCCTTCCACACCAAAGAATACTGCGCCAATAATAAAGGAGAATAGAAAAACAAAAATGGATGTAAATAAGGCAAATAATAAGACAGAAATATATTTAGATAATAATATACCACTACGACTGATTGGTCGTATTAATAATAGTTTAATGGTACCCCAGCGAAATTCATTTGCAACAATTCCAGCTGCAATTATAATTGTCAATAAGCTTACTACGGAAAGTAGCAACATGTTTTCCCTTAGGAACTGCCAAGCACCGTAGGGTGTTGGTTGAATATTATTGTCTAAGTAATAATTGTTCTCCTCGATGATACTTGCGTTTAAGCTACCTACAAATTCGTCCTCTTCTCCTTCTTTCTGCAATTCTTTATTTTCCTGCTGTAGTACTTCCTGCCAATCATCACCTTGATATTGTTCACCTAATTCGCCAAAGCTATTTGTCATAACTGCCAAACCAATAATGATGACGCCTAATATAATGTACATAGCCCATGTTGATTTACGAATATATATTTTTAGTTGTTCATTATAAATAAGTTTTAACATTCTACTCAATGGTATTCTCTCCAATCAGTTCAAAGAATTGATCTTCTAGCGTCCCTTTTGTTACGCTAACTTGATAAATAGAACAATCATTTTCAACAAACGTTTTTATGATTGCAGGTATTTTTTCTTTCTCGCCTTGGAAGGAAAGGCCGTTGTCCATTACAATTGTTTCTATATCATAATGTTCCTTAAGCAAGTTCTTGGCTTTTTCCAGTGGCGTTACTTCCACTTGGATTTTGGTAAGATTATCTACGGATGCTTGTTCACCAACATCTTGAATGGATATTAATTCACCATTTTTTATAACCCCAATCCGATCACACATTTGCTCAATTTCAGATAGTAAGTGACTAGAGATAATAATTGCAACATCTTCTTCTTTTGCCAACTTCCTTATGTATTGACGGATTTCACGAATGCCAGCGGGATCTAATCCGTTTGTTGGTTCATCCAAAATTAATACGGAAGGCTTGTGAAGCAGCGCCTGAGCAATACCAAGTCGTTGTCGCATACCTAAGGAATACTTTCCAACCTTGTCATGGATGGGTTTCTCTAATCCTACTAGATTAATTACCTCATTAATTCTATCTTTTGTAACACCAGGAATCATTCTTGCATAATGCATTAAATTCTGCCATCCACTCATAAATGGGTACATTTCAGGATTTTCAACAATCGCTCCAACTTCACGCACCGCTTTTTTATAATTTGTTTTAATACTGTTACCCAAAATATGAATGTCACCATCTGTCAGTTTCATTAAACCGACCATCATACGAATAGTAGTTGTTTTTCCTGCGCCATTTGGGCCAATGAAACCGAAGACCTCTCCTTTATATATAGAAAAGGATAATCCCTTTATAATTTCTTTGTTACCAATTGACCTTTTCACATCGATTAATTCCATTGCTGCTAAAGTCATCTATACTACCTCCAATAAATTGCTAATAACTAGTACGAAATAATAATATTATTTGTTTCAATAAAATAAAAAAATCTCCAAAATGTATGGCATATAGCTTGTACATCTTGGAGACCTCTATTTAAGGGGGGAATATGATTAAGAATGTTCAACCTGGATAACAGTCAATCCATCAGCAACCTATGCTATTTCACTAAATCTGGATTTTCATTTTTTGCTTGCTTTACACGAGGCTTACGATATCCACCAGCGATGTCGGCTTGTTTGAAATCCTTGGAATAATGGACTTCTTGTGCATCAGAAAGTTGCTTGTTTTTCGTTGGTTGATATTGTGTATTTCTCATTTAAAAAATCCTTTCTTAAAAATGGTTACATCATTTATCTACCCTGTGTGTATAAAATAAAACATTCATTTTTAATTAATACCAAGAAGTTCCCACCTTGTTAGAAGAGAATCCGTTTAACTTAATATCCCATCGAAAATTCAATTCTTTTTCAAACTTTCAGAATACAAGTTTGAAGGGTTATAATAGAAATATACATTCCAGAAGGGGGAAGGGATATGCGTGAAGTTGTAATCGTAGAGGGATGTAGGACAGCAGTTGGAAGAAGAAAGGGAGCGTTAAAGAATTATCGTTCCGATGAGCTTGCTGCCATTATTCTTGAGGAACTAGTAAAGCGAGCAGGAGTAAAAAAGGATATAATTGAAGATGTAATTTTAGGATGTGTCACTCAATGTAATGAACAAGCAGGTAATATTGCTAGAACTGCAGCTTTGATTGCTGGATTTCCAGTACATGTACCTGGAGTGACGATTGACCGTCAATGTGGTTCAAGCCAGCAGGCAGTTCATTTCGCAGCGCAAGCTATCGCTTCCGGAGACATGGAAGTAGTTATTGCAGGTGGCGTGGAAAGTATGACAAGGGCACCAATGTTTTCTAATGTTGGAGAAACAAAGCCAAGTAACAAGCTAACGGCTAATTATGAAATTGTTAATCAAGGAGTTTCCGCAGAAAAGATTGCACAGCGTTGGCATATATCGAGAGATATGCTGGATGCATACGCTTTAAGGAGTCATAAACATGCAATCCATGCAGTGGATCAGGGGCGGTTTCAAAAGGAAATTGTACCTATACATAGTGAAGAAAAGGATAGTGTGTTTGATACAGATGAAGGTCCTCGTAGGGATACTACATTAGAAGCATTGGCTAAGTTAAAAGCAGTTTTTATGGAGGAAGGAAGAATTACGGCAGGGAACTCGAGTCAAATGAGTGATGGAGCAAGTGCGGTATTACTCATGTCGAAGGAGAAAGCAGCTATGCTCGGTTTGGAACCTAGAGCAAAAATAATTGCGCGCACTGTGATTGGTTCTGATCCAACACTGATGCTGACTGGACCAATTGCTGCTACAAAGCAGGCATTAAATAAAGCAAGCCTCTCCATTGATGACATAGATCGATATGAAGTAAACGAAGCATTTGCGTCTATACCTATCGCATGGTTACATGATTTAAATGCAGATCAACGTAAATTAAATGTAAATGGAGGGGCTATCGCTTTAGGGCATCCATTAGGTGCAACTGGTACAAAGCTACTCGTTTCCCTCCTTCATGAATTAGAGCGTATTCAAGGGCAGTACGGATTAGTAGCTATTTGTGAGGGTATGGGTATGGCGAATGCTACGATTATTGAGCGACTTTAGAATTAGTTGAAAGATAAAATCTGATTCATTTTCATAAATAATAGAACTTATTCTATAAAATGTAGTTAATATTTGATATGATATTTTTATCGTTGGCTAATGATGTCCAAATTTAGCCTTACGTACTTTTTGCTAGTTAAGGAGATTATAATATGGAATGGAAAAATATTTATCGTGGAATACTGATGGGAGCAAGTGATGTTATCCCTGGTGTGAGCGGTGGAACTATTGCTGTATTATTAGGAATATATGATAGATTAATAGCTGCTATTAATGGATTCCTAAGCAAAGATTGGAAAAAACAATTAGGCTTTTTAGTACCATTAGGTATTGGTGTCGCAACAGCTATACTACTCTTAAGTCATGTCATAGAGTGGCTTTTCGAGCATTATCCTGGTCCGACACAATTCTTTTTTTTAGGCTTAATTATTGGTGTGCTGCCGTATTTATTTCGTAAAGCAGAAGCAAGGTCGACATTTAAAGGTAGGCATATTCTGTTGCTGGTTATAGGGATTATCATTGTTGGATCGATGTTTTTCTTAAATGCAGATGAGGGTGCCATTATAACCCAATTAAATACGACCACGTATATATTGTTATTTATATCTGGTTTTATTGCAAGTAGTGCCATGATCTTACCAGGAATAAGTGGTTCATTTATGTTACTGATACTTGGAGTTTATCCAACTGTCATCGGTGCAATTAGTAACTTTCAGTTAGATATTATAGTAGTCACAGGAATTGGGATTGTGATTGGAATTGTTATTATGAGTAAGATTATCAACTATTTCCTAACACATCATAAGACAGCAACATTTGCCGTAATAATTGGTATGGTTATTGGATCTGTATTTGTGGTGTTTCCTGGATGGCCTGAAACTCCGGCGTTAGTGCTTACTAGTATTGTTTCGTTTGCTGGAGGACTTTTCGTTGCTTATATATTAGGAAGAGTAGAATATTAAAATAGAGCAAACAATAAGACAAAGTTCGTAAAAATCGTTACAATGGACGTAGTAGGAAAGAGAGGGATAGACATGGAACCAATTAAATCAGAAGAAGCATTTAATGAAATTATCCAACATGAAGAGCCGGTAATTATTAAGTTTTTTGCAGACTGGTGCCCAGACTGTAAGCGAATGGATATGTTTATCGGTGATATTTTGGAGGAATTCAATAACTATAAATGGTACGAAATTAATAGTGATGAGGTTAAAGGCATCGCAGAAAAATATGATGTTATGGGAATTCCAAGTATTTTAATTTTCCAAAATGGGGAGAAAAAGGCACACCAGCATAGTGCCTATACAAAGACTCCGGAATCAGTTACGGAATTCCTTCATCAACAACTAGGATAAGAACAAAAGCGTAAGCGCCCGATTAGAAACTAGTGACTGGAGCAAGTTAACGGAGATAAAGGAATCATGATGTGCTTGCGAGCCAATGCTGACTTAGATTAGGGCCATTCGTGAAGTCGCCTCGTTTCTGGGCGTTGGAGCTTGACGTAGCATCAACATTCCCGTATTTATCCACATGGGTAAATTTTATAATTCCTAAATTTCCTAGACTATAAAAAACTGTCGAGAAGCTTTTCTCGGCAGTTTTTTGATCGCTTGTTACCGAACAGTAACAACTTAATGAGAGATGGTACCTATGCAACTGACGTCTTCATAACCTATTATAGGTATAAATGAATAATTGAAGGAAAGAGGTGCTCTATGGATAATCATCTATTTCTTTTTGGTAGCGGTCCACCATTCACTAGTAAAATGGCTAGTCTTTTTATGAAACAAAGTAATGTATTTGCCGGTTCTATATCCGTCCTCTTTATCGAGCGAAAAGGTTGGAGAGCTTATATGCCAACATATACAAATTTATTAGAGAAAGCAGGAGCTAGAAATTTTAATTATTTACCGCTTCCGAGTACCCCAGTAGAGACTGTCATAAATACTGTAAAAGAAAGCTCTGGAATTCTAATTGGCGGAGGAAATACAAACCTTTATGCTGATTACATTGTTGATTCACCCATTTCCGATGTAATTAAACATCGGTATGAGCTTGGTGCCCCTGTAGCGGGATTTTCAGCTGGGGCATTAATTAGTCCTAAATTTTGTATTATTTCGCCAAAAGATAATGTGAAAGGTATTTATCAACAAAGAGCTGGTCTAGGATTACTTTCAAAGCTTGTAATCGCCGTTCACTTCTCACAGTGGCAGGATGAGGAACATTTAAAGCAAGCTGTTCAAGCTCATATAGATTCCGATAATTACGGAATAGACGAACGAGCAGGCATTTACCTGCTTAATGGCAAATTAGAAGCAACGGAAGGCTGTGGTATTTATCAAATACAAAATGGAGATGTAGTAAAAATTCAAGCAAATGATAGGATTTCTTTTACTCATACAAAAACGAGGCTGAGACAAAAGAATGAGAAACAATTAAAAATGAATGATGATTAGTTGAAATTAATTATCGTTCGTTTTTTGATCAGAATCATTCTTTAGCACCTGAAATAAGCGAGACTCCGGCGGGAACAGCACGAGTCCGAAGATCCACGTGGTAACGTGTTTTTCTTTGCCAAGTTAGCTGAGGCCGTTGCCCGTGGAAAGCGCGTATATTTTCACGGTGCGGCGATGCCCCTCCTATTGATAACATGATTATCCGTATTTTGAGTAAAGAAGTTGTGTTTTGTTCCAGCCTCGTTTGAAATTTATCCCGTATATAGCTTGCAGTAAGATCTCCACAGATTGAAGCTTCACTATATATTTTCATGTATTTGTGGTACGTTAGAAGGCAATTCTTATTTTGCGGTTTTTTGAAAAAGCATATAGTCAGTAGCCATATTAACGGCACTTGTTGCCTCTATATATCCCCAAAGGTCGTTGAGCACCGGTTTGGAGGTTGTTTGCAAGATACTTTTAATATCATTTGGGCTTAGATTCGGATTTGCTTCTAACATTTGTGCAATTACACCAGCACAGATAGGAGTAGCCATAGATGTTCCAGATAGTTGTAAATAATAATCATTTACAACTTGCTCAGGTACTTGTTGTTCTATTTTAGAGTTGGGTGCTAATAAGGAGATTATATCCGTACCTGGTGCATAGATATCTGGTTTAATTAGTGAGTCAATGGTTGGTCCTCTGCTAGAATAAGTAGCAATATGATCATCAGAACGTTCTTCTGTATTTTGATCCATTGTTGATCCTACGGTAATAATAAAGGGATTGATAGCAGGCGTAGTGATTGTGGTTTGTTCAGGGCCACTATTACCAGCTGCTGCACAAACGACAATCCCCTGATGCCAAGCTTCTTGTACTGCTACGGCCAATGGATCATCTCGATAAGATTCATATGCCTGTGCTCCTAATGAAAGCGAAATAATGCGAATGTTGTAGTTATGTTTATTAGTTACACACCAATCTATTCCCTCAATGATCGTGGATAATCTACCACTACCATTCTCGTCAAGTACTTTTACACCAATGATCGAAGCCTCGGGAGCGGGGCTGGTATATAACCCTTCTGATTGATGTCCATTCCCAGCAGCGTCTCCAGCACAATGGGTGCCATGTCCATTATCATCGTATGGTTCGTTCTGATTATTTATAAAATCTTTGAAGGCGATCACACGATTGGTGGGTTGTGTTAAATCAGCATGTGGATGTACGCCAGTATCAATTACTGCAATGCTAACTCCTTTTCCAGTTAGTCCGCTCTGTTCTTGGATGTCGATAGAGCCAATCTGTTTACTGGCAACATCAATAAGGCGGTTACGGTACGATTATAAAAACGGCATCGTGATCTTTAATCTGTTTAATCATTTGTGGGGTTAAGTCTCCACAGATTGATCTTCTGCCAATTTCTTTGTCTAATTTACTATGGTTGTCTAGTTGACAACTATGAAATAAATCTTTTTTCTTATTATCATCGGTGTCTCTAGAATAGTATACGATTACTGGTAATTTTTCATTTGTTGTTTCGTAAGGATCTTCTCTGCGTTTTATCCGTAATTGTTCTACTAAACTCGGATCGAGTCTGCGACCAGCCTCTTCAAACCAAACTTTTTTTCTGTTACTCATTTTCTTCCTCCTTGTGATTTTAATTTTTTAAAATCTACAAAATAGAGCTATAAGTAATGAGAACAAACCCGTTGGCATGGTGGATATCTCAATTATTTGGTCATCTTTAAGAAAATAAGTGTCATGTAGCTTGATTTGATAGGATAAGTCCTTGCTAATAGATTAGCATTGGATGATATTGTGAACAATATGCCGAAATTACCAATTTAAACTATTCGGGCAATAAAATATATTCAGAAATAAGAGGCGTGTTTTATGATGAACATAGACGTTGTAAGGTTAACTGTACATGCGCTGTTTGTTTACTAGTATTTTTTCTATAAAAATAGAGGGAGAAAAATAGTTCTGCTCCCTCAAGACGTTTTACTTAATCTGAAAATCAATCTCCTTTTCTTTTCTGAGGTGTAAATATGTGTTCGCTAATATAATTCCATCATTTTTAACCTGTTCTTGGTAAATATTGTTAAAATTGTCGCTTGGAAAGGGGTAAGCTACACTTTTAATTTGCTGTTTATTAAGGAATTGAGCGTTATCCGGTTTATTTATCTGGTTATCCCACTCTATTAAGAAGGGGAGATTGCTTTGCCCTTGTGGAAATAGCATTTTCCATGACAAATTAGTTCCATCAGGTTTTCTTCGATGTCCTGCGACAGGTCCAGTGTATTTCATCGAAGAGGCTTGAAATTGGTCGATAAATTTACCTAAATGATCTGTTCTTAATGCAATTTGAACAGGTAGTTCTTCATTTTGTTGAAGAGTTGTAACGAGTTGCTTAATTAGTGGATTAGACGATTGCTCTGCAACGGGCTTGTCAAAAATCCCAAGCCATTCTACATAACAATCATTTGCAAAATAGGCTAAATAATTATAAGTTCCCCAAAACTCATGTCTTCCTCCTTCCACGATTTTTATACCATGCTGTAAAGCTAATTGATGCGCTGCATGAGCTGGATCCTTACTGGCTATTACAATATGATCTAATGCTAGCATTTGATGACCTCCCTTTAAAACTTCTTTTCATTTCCTTTGTTACTCAGTATAATGGATAAAAATTAAAGATGAAGGGGAAAAGGAGCAATGCAGCAACCAATATTAAAAGAATTCCCACAAGAATTTCACACGAGAAGGCTATTTATTCGCTTACCACTACCAGGAGATGGTACAGCTGTCTATGAAGCAATTCAAGCAAGTAGAAAAGAATTAAAAAAGTGGCTTCCTTTTGCAAAAAGTGAACAGACACTTGAAGAAACAGAAATAAATATAAGAGAATCGCATGTGGATTTTTTAAAGCGGGAGGATTTACGTTTTCTTATTTTCGACCGAGTAAGTGGAGCTTTTATTGGTAGCACAGGTCTACATCGTATCGATTGGGACGTTTCGAAATTTGAAATTGGTTATTGGATTGATTCTAGATGCCAAGGAAAAGGGTATATGACGGAAGCAGTAGCGGGCCTGACTGAATTTGCATTTCAAACATTAGGAGCAAACCGGGTGGAGATCAAATGTGATGAACGAAATGAGCGAAGTAGAGCAATATGCGAGCGTCTAGGCTACACCTTGGAAGGTATTCACAGACAGGATTCTCGAGCTATAGATAGTGATGAGCTCCGTAATACGTGTATATATGCTAGGATAGAATGGTAGGGTATGTATCATTCGTCTAGACGGATAACGATACATGTTTTTAAAATTACAAATAAAGGCTGGATTTGATAGCAAGATAAGTATAAAAAAGCAGGTGATAGCATGAGTCAACCAAATATACTAATTGTTGAGGATGAACAGAAATTAAGTCGAGTTTTACAACTTGAATTAGAATATGAGCAGTATGTGACAGAAGTGGCAGCTAATGGAAAGGATGCACTACAATTAATAGAAGCTAAGGATTGGGATCTTGTACTTCTGGATATTATGCTTCCAGAGCTTAGCGGTTTAGAGGTTTTAAGAAGAGTAAGAAGATCAGATGAGAGGACACCGATTATCTTGTTAACTGCAAGAGATCAGGTGCATGATAAGGTCAGTGGCTTAGATTTAGGTGCGAATGATTATATCACGAAACCATTTCAAATTGAGGAATTACTTGCACGGATTCGCGTGCATTTAAGGACTCCGGTTAAGAAAAATGATAGTAATGGTGATACGCTATCTGTTGGGAATTTGCATATCAATCCACAAAGCAGAGAAGTGAAACGTGAGGATGAACAAATTGAATTAACACCTAGGGAATTTGACTTGCTTGTTTGTCTGTTGAAAAATAAAAACATTGTTTTATCAAGAGAGCAATTAATTGAGCAGGTTTGGGGATTTGATTATTTTGGAGATACCAATGTTGTTGATGTATATATTCGTTATTTACGCCAGAAAGTGGATAAAGGTTATGATCAAGCATACATACAAACTGTGCGAGGTGTTGGTTACACGATAAAGGATCATGTCTCATGAGGTTGCGAACAAAGATTCAATTGTTTTCAAGCTTGTTCATTCTCGTATTAATTGTATTAATTAATACGTCCATTTATGTTTTGTTTTATAAAATTTCTACCGATAGTCAATTGGAGCAGTTGGCAGAACAAACAGATACGTTGGTAAAAACGATTAAAGAACATCCTGATGTTACATCTAAAGAGCTGCTACGTTCATTTTCGCCGCAGCAAGGTATGATCCAAATCGTTGATCGGTCAGAGACAGCAATGAAAAGTTCTTCTCAATCGAGTAATTATAAGTTGGCACCTAAATTTACGAATACAGAAACACAAATGATACAAAAGCAGGCGCATGAACCCGATGTTGCAGTTGTATCTAAACCGATTATTTGGGAAACAGGAAAACATGCAGGTGAGGTAGTTACCTTACAAGTATCCAAGCACCTTGTAACCTTAGATAATACAATGACTACCTTGTTTTACGTACTGCTAGCTGCATCTGGAATCATGCTTATTCCAATTATTATCGCTGGAAATGTACTTAGTCGGTTTTTATTAAATCCAATAAAAGCTTTTATTCATACCATGCGAGAAAATATGAAAGAAGCGAGTTGGAAAAAAATTGATGTAGACAAACGATCTCGGGATGAAATTTATGAGATGGAGAAGACATTTAATGAGATGATTGATCACTTAAAGGATAATTTTGAAAAGCAGGAAATATTTGTATCTGATGCATCTCATGAATTGAAAACTCCTATATCAATAGTAAAAAGTTATGCTCAATTGTTGGAGCGGAGAGGAACGGGCAATCCATCACTAGTTAAGGAATCTATCGAGGCTATTGATTCTGAAGCAGATCGTATGAGCAAACTCGTGGAGCAAATGCTAAGCCTGGCAAAAAATAAGGAGTCAGCTGTCATGAAAAAAGTAGATATAGCTGACTTAGTAGAAGAAACAGTCACTACGTTTCGCGGCGCTTATTCCAGAGAGATACAATTTGATCAAGTACAGCGAAAATTATTGGTAAATGGTAGCCGTGATCAGTTAGAGCAGGTAATCTACATTTTAATAGATAATGCGCTTAAATATAGTAATGAAAAGATAGAAGTTAGGTTAGAAGCGAATAATAATCAGGCTGTTTTTTCGGTAAGGGATTATGGGGCTGGAATTCCTGCACAGGAGCTGGATCGGATCTTTGAAAGGTTTTATCGTGTAGACAAAGCTCGTAGTAGGGATACAGGTGGAACAGGCTTAGGTCTTGCAATAGCAAAGGCAATAGTAAAAGAACATCAAGGGAAAATAGCAGTTATAAGTGAAATGAAAGAAGGTTCAACCTTTACTGTTAGTCTTCCAATTGTTTATTCCGCATAAAAGTGACAGAACGAACACTCTATTCTTAGTAAATTTTAATGTGAATCACCGTAGCTTCTCAGATATGTTTAGTAACTTTGGGAAGTAAGGAGGGGTGAACTTGAATAAGAAAGTAAGTACCATTATAGCTAGTATTGTAGCGATTAGCCTGCTAAGCTTGGGTATATTTTATTTTAGCATTAGATCATCTGGTGCAGAAATTTCTAAATTAGAAGCAGAAAACATAATAACATCACAATATCCGGGAAGTATTCATGGTGAAGTAGAAAAAGATGAAACACATGGTTATTTTCACGCAATTATTGATCATAAAGGTAAAGCCTACGATATTCAAATAGATGAAAATACTGGAAAAGTATTAAATTTAAAAGAGCTGAGTATCTCTGTTGACGATGATTCTACCCATGAGTCTAAAGAGAAGAAAGAAAAGGAACAAAAAGCGGATTCCAATAATGATAAGGAAAATCAGCAGTCAGAAAAAGAAGTTATTATTACTAAAGCTAAAGCGCGAGCACTTGCTTTAGAGCAATTTGAAGGAACCATTGAAGAATTAGAACTTGATGAAGATGATGGTCGGATGGTTTATGAGGTGCAATTAGTTAAAGGAGAAGACGAGGCTGATATTACCATTGATGCATTTACAGGTGAAGTTATTTATAAAGATATAGAAAGAGATAATGATGATTAAGTGGATTCCGCATATAACTGACAGTAAGACCCCACTGATTGAAGTTTCACTTTGAGCTATTCAGAAACTGTCGAGGCGTTGCCTCGGCAGTTATTCTTTAAAACGCCATTACTTTTCATACACCCATGCTTTATTATTTTTGCATGAAAAGGGGAATGGAGAGCATCCTGAATCAGAAAAGACTTTCTCACCATCTTTTGTTTTTCTTAACAGATTAATGATTACATGTAATTATGTGCTACGTTAAAATAGATTTATTTTTTCTCATTAAATTCTAATGTTATTCACACGGTCTTCTTATTCTTAATGGTTATGATATAACTAACAAGAAATGAGGAGGAATAATAAAATGAAAAAAACATTTAGTATTGTAATAGGAACACTTATAGGAGCTACGATTTTTGGAACAGGCATTTATCACTCACAAGCTGATGAAGCAAATCCAAAAATAAATAGTGATCAGGTTCGTCAAATGGTTGAGGAGCAGTATTCTGGAACGATTACTGAATTAGAATTGGAAAAGGATTTGGATAAAGCGGTGTATGAAGTAGAAGTAAAAGAAAAGAATATTGAGCATGATATTAAGCTAGACGCTAACACAGGAGAAGTACTACACGAAAGCTCCACAGAAAGAAAAGACGATGATTTGCAGGATGATTCATCCGTTCAATTAGATAAGGAAGCTATCATTGGTGTTGACAAAGCGAAAGAAATTGCTAAACAAAACTTTGATGGTAACGTAATAAGCATTGAGCTAGATGAGGATGACAATCAGCTAGTATATGAAGTTGAATTAAGAAATGGTAAGAAAGAAGCAGACTTTGAACTTGATGCAAAGAACGGTGATATTATAGAAATGGACATTGATACAGAAGACGATGACGATTAAATAAAGTGAAATTTCCATCCGGCTTTTACTGAAACAAATACGTACAAAGGCTTCATTCGCCACGTCCTGTGGTAACGCCTTTGTGACCTACTTCCATGTAGGCCCGAACCAATCGGACATTTACTGGCAGTTGATTCCCTGTAACCATATAGGTTTCACTTTATTGCATAAAATGGGGATATTACTGCCAGTTATAGGCGGGATAAAAAGGGGCTGGGACAAAACCCAGTAACTGAAAAAAGTGGTACGCCAATTTAGGGCGTATCACTTTTTTTACTTTTTTCAATATTTATTATATACGCAAAAAGGATACCTTCTGATAAAGTTAAAGTAACTACACAAAAACTTAGAAAAGAGGTATCCTTTATGTTTAAACATTATACCATGAATCAAGTCGTTTTGCCTTTAGATTTTGAAATGAAATTACAAGAAAATGATATCGCCTATGCGGTTAACCATATTGTAGAACATATCCCAGAGGAATCATTTGTGGGATTTTTGCGTGAAACAGGTTGTCCTGCATACCATCCACGCATGATGATGAAGATTATCTTATGTGCCTATACACAGTCTGTTTTTTCTGGCAGAAAAATAGAGGGATTAATCAAAGACAGTGTACGTATGATGTGGTTAGCACAAGGCTATGAACCAAGTTATCGTACCATTAATCGTTTTCGTGTTCATTCCGAAGTAAAAGAATTATTACGTCAGTGTTTTGTCTTATTTCGTTGTCAACTTGTTGAAGAGAAGGCGATTGAAGAAGAGGCTATTTTTATTGATGGTACGAAAATAGAGGCAAATGCCAATAAGTTTACCTTTGTATGGAAAAAATCCATTGAAAAATACAGCACCGATTTAATAGAGAAGTCGAATCAAATGTATGAGGAATTACTGGAAAAAGAAATTATTCCTGAAATAGAAAGGGAAAGTTCCGATGAACTTTCAAAGGAAGAACTCAGTGAAGTGGTTAAAAAGCTAGATGAAAAAGTAGAAAAATATGATAATGCAATCGAAGAAAGCAAAGAAGCAAAAGAACGCAAACAACTTCGTTCCGAACGAAAAGAACCCAAGCAATACCGTAAACAATTCCAAGATTTTGAAGCTCGTAAACACAAATATCAAAAAGATATGGCAATCTTAGGCGATCGCAATAGTTATTCTAAGACAGATCATGATGCCACTTTTATGCGAATGAAAGATGACTATATGAAAAATGGTCAACTTAAAGCAGGTTATAATGTACAAATTGCGACCGAAGGTCAATACACATTAGCCTACGATGTATTTCCAAATCCTACGGATACTCGCACGTTTATTCCTTTTCTCGATAGTATTGAAGATAGGTACTTTCAATTGCCCGAGCATATTGTCGCCGACGCAGGTTACGGTAGTGAACAAAATTACAGTAATGTACTTCATAGAAAAAGAACGCCACTGATTACTTATAATTCCTATCGGATGGAAAAGAAAAAGAAATATAAAACAAATCCTTTCCATGTATCCAACTGGGACTACGATTCAGACGGAGACTTTTTTACTTGTCCAAATGGAAAGAAAGTACCTTTTCAATATCTATCGAATCGAACAGATAAAGCCGGATTTAAACGAACCTTTCGTGTCTATGAATGTGAAGATTGTTCGGGATGTCCATTACGCGTTCATTGTACCAAAGCAAAAGGGAATCGAAAGATTTATTACAATGCTCAATGGGAACAGCAAAAAGCATATATAAGAGAGCAGCTTTCAAAAGAAGAAACAGGAAAAATCTATGGTAAACGAAAAATAGATGTAGAACCTGTCTTCGGATTTTTGAAGGCCAATTTGCGTTTCACTCGAATGTCGGTGAGAGGCAATTCGAAAGTGGAAAATGAATTAGGATTTGCCTTTATGGCGGTGAACTTAAGAAAGTACACCGCCATAACACAAAATTCATGTATTTATGATAATGAAAAAGATTCCAGCTATCTATTTTTGATAACTGGAATCTCTTTTTTACTTCTCCAGGCTAGTTATGTCCCAGCCCCTTTTTACTGGCTTCACTTTAAAATTATCTGTTTTCGTTGCTTTTACAGTATGATATCTTTCAAAATACTCACGAATAATTTCAACGGCATCTTTTTGAATTTCTTTTATGATCGGTTTATTGGTAAACATCGTATAATCGCCTCCACCAGATGCACGATAGTTATTGAGGACGACTGGATATTTTTTAGTATCCGCTACAGGCTGATTATGATAGGTTAGCCCTTCTATTCTTTGTCCTATAGGCATTGATACATTAATGGTATAATGGATGCCTTCCCACATATCATAGTTATAATGCTGAGGTTTTGGATGTTCAAAAACTGGATTTACAGTAACAATTCCTTGGTCATCGAGAATAAAATATTCTGCGCTTTTTTCTAGCGCTGCTTTAATATCTTTTCCAGTTAATTCTAAAACAACTAATGTATTAGGGTACATATAATTAGAAACGATATCACGCATGGTTACAGTTGATGAAAAGCCAGTGGACTCGTTATTTAATAAAGAGGTTACGGATATGTCTGCTCCACTTGCTTCCATTTGTACCTTTTGAATAAACTCTATAAATGGATGTTTGTTTATCCTAGCATGAAATGGTTCATCAATTGTCATATCACCTTCTATGTAGCCAATTGGCTGATCAAGCCATTTTTGCGTCGACTCCTCGAGAAAAGCCATGTTACTCATAATCTCTTTATCATCACGTATGTGCTCTAGCGGTCTTATAAAGGCTTTTTTATTGCGAATACACCAATGATTTGCTACTTTTTCAAGGTTTATCTCTACTTCACCATAAGCAGCTGCATTATTTCCTGGTTGAACAACAAGTACATCATTTATTCTTCCTGTTATTTTTCGATGTTGATGTCCTGTTAATAAAATATCAATACCTTCAATTTCACACATGTCATAGCCTTGATTCTCTCCTGTTAAGCTTTCAGTAGGTTCGCCAGTCTCCAAATCCTTTTCAAATCCGCCATGATAACATACGATAAGGATATCTGGTTGTTCTTTTTGCTGTATGTAGGGAACCCATTCTTTTAATGTATTAAGTGCATCCTTGAATAAAATACCTTTAATATGATCAGCAGATTCCCAGTTCGGAATATAATGTGTCGTAATTCCTATAATGGCGACTTTGATATCATTAGCAAAAGTCTTTATTGTGTATGGGGGTCCATATTTTGGGCGCCCTGTTTCTTTATCAATAATATTAGCGGAAAGCCAAGGAAAGTTGGATTGATTAATAGCATCTGCCAAGATGTTACTGCCAAAATTAAATTCATGATTGCCGATAACACCCGCATCTATATTAATCGTATTCATCGTTTTTATCATTGGGTTTTCTTTGTCGGTATGTTGTTTAACATAATGCGTCATTAGGGGGGTTCCCTGAATCAAATCGCCATTATCTAATACAATAACGTGATCTGATTTTTTTCGAGTCTGTTTTACGACAGTCGCATATTTAGCAAGTCCAAGATTTGCTTTCTCATTCGTTCCATAATGAATTGGCATAACATGTCCATGTACATCACTTGTATATAAAATGGTGAGTTTCGCTGTGTTGTTTTGCAAAGTGAGCATCCTTTCTATTAACTTAATTCAAATGAAAAGAAGCTGTCCCGCAGGATTCCTGAGGGACAAATACGAGCGTTTATACAATTTTTCTACGAATTCTTGCTGAAATAAAATCAATGATGGTAACGACAATGATGATAGCTAGCAAAATTAAGCCCATTTCATTCCAATTTCGATTATTAGCAGCAAAGATGATCATTGTCCCAATCCCACCAGCACCGACTATCCCTAATATGGAAGACGCACGAATATCGATTTCAAATCGATAAATCGCATAGGACAAAAATTCAGGAATAATTTGTGGGAGAACACCATAAAAAAGAATTTGAATTTTATTTGCGCCATTTGCTTCCATTGCTTCAACAACCTTCATATCAATCGCTTCAATTACTTCTGAGTACAGTTTTCCTAACATTCCGGTTGAACCAATTGCAATAGCCAGTACACCAGCAAATGCATTTGGTCCTACGGCTACTACAAACAAGATAGCGAGGATTATATCAGGGAATGCACGTACTGCCGATAGAATCCATTTTCCAATTGTTGCTAGGATTTTACTCCCTGTCATATTTTGCGCTGCTAGAAAGCCTAATGGAATGGCAAGAATTGCGGCCATAAATGATCCAGCAAATGCGATTAGCACAGTTTCCGCTATTTTTAACCCAACTTCACCAACTGCTGTCCAATCGGGGGAAAATAGCTTTGGAATAACACGATCAAAATTACTGATAACCCGTTCCAACGCACGTCCCCAATCAATATCGATCCCTACGAATGTCCAGACATATAGAGCGATGACGAAAAGCGCAATTATGATTCGTTTTAATCGTTTCCATATCGATTTTTCTTGCTTTGGAGGTAATGAATAATTTTCCATTATATCAATGCCTCCCTTAATTTATTACTTATATATTCAATGACAATAACAACAACAAATATTAAGATGATAATTGCCATGGCGTTTTGATAATTATAAAACCCTAACTGCTGATCTAGTACTAGCCCAATCCCACCAGCACCAACTAAACCTAATACTACAGATGCACGGATATTAATCTCGAACACATATAGGACGAATGAAGTGAATTGTGGTAGAACCTGTGGTACTAGTCCAAAAAAGATTACTTGATACACATTGCCTCCAGAAGCCCGCATTGCCTCTAAAGGATTCATATCAACAGATTCAATCGTTTCACTAATTAATTTCGCTAGAATGCCTAAAGAAAAAATAAATAAAGCTAAAATTCCGGGTAATACCCCAATTCCAAATAGGCCAACAAAAATTACTGCAAGTACAAGGTCAGGTATTGTTCTTAAAATATTTAATAATGTCCTAGTTAGATAATATAACGGTTTAAACGTTGTTACATT
This sequence comes from Virgibacillus sp. M23, assembly GCF_034190895.1. Lineage (NCBI taxonomy): Bacteria > Bacillati > Bacillota > Bacilli > Caryophanales > Bacillaceae > Virgibacillus > Virgibacillus sp. M23. The sequence continues at coordinate 20,247 of NZ_JAWDHA010000032.1, forward strand.
TTGAGCTGAAAGGATGGCAAGGGGGACAGTTAATATTGCCGCCGCTGTTGTAGCAATAATTGCCATCTGAATCGTTTGTGCCATTTCTCCCCAAACTTTCGGAATGACCTCTAAATTGGGAGGGAAGAATTTTTCGATGACAACAAGCATATTACCTAATGCGTCACCAAGACCACCAACCATTTCCCGTTGTGTCCAAACCATACTAAACAAGTAAAAGCCTAGAACAATAAAGAAAATAATGGTTATTTGCACTTTCGTTTTCACTGGATAAAGCGCTGGTGTCTTACCACCACCTGTTGTATTCTTTGTCACGATTGATCTGCCCCCCCACGCAAGTCATCCTCACGTATAGAGCGACCATAAATTTCTTCGAAGGTCTGCTCAGACACTTCAGAAACGGGTCCGTCAAATACTACTTCACCTGCTCGCATACCAATAATACGATCAGCATATTCCATTGCCATATCAATAAAATGCAGGTTTACAATCGTTGTAATGTTATCTTCTTTATTTATCTTCTTCAAGTATGTCATTACTTGATGAGAAGTGGGTGGATCAAGGGATGCAACAGGTTCATCTGCCAGAATATAATGTGGTTTTTGGGTAAGTACTCGGGCAATACTCACTCGCTGCTGTTGCCCCCCACTTAATTCATCTGCTCGGCTATAAATTTTTTCATCAATGTTAACCCGTTTTAGACTTTCATATGCTAATCCAATATCCTCTTTTTTATAGAGGTTCAAGATCGAACGTAACGTGCCAGTATGGCCTAGTCGACCTGCTAGGACATTTTTAAGCACATTTGTCCGTTTGACCAAGTTATAGTTTTGAAAGATCATGCCAACTTTCGTACGTAGTTGACGTAAGTCACTGCTACGGTAATCTAATATATTTTCATTATCAACCAATAATGAACCGCTAGTAGGTGTGACAAGGCGGTTTATGCTCCTTATAAATGTTGATTTCCCTGCACCTGATAGACCAACAATAACGACGAACTCACCGTCGTTAATGGTTACATTAATATTTTTCAAGCCTTCTGTACCATTTGGGTAGATAAGCCCAACGTCTTTAAATTGAATCATTGTATGTATTTCCCCCATAACAAACTTAGATTGTTCGGTAATCTTCTGAACTAGGAAAAAAAGGGAGAGATTGTGCTCCCCCTTTTTATTATTCAATTTACACTATCAATCTATAGTTCAATATCATCTTTGAATTTTTGGTATGTTTCTTTAACGATTTCATATTCTTCGTCTGTTGCCTCATCAATTGCATCCCAATTATAAACATCATTCATAATTTTTATCATTTCTTTATCTTCATTAAAGGAAAGGAAAGTTTCTTTAATTTCTTGTACTAATTCATCATCTAGTTCTTTGGTGACAGAAATCGTATCGTTCGGGATTTCTTCAGTATAGTCAAGTACTTTTAATTTATCCATAACATCTGGATATTCTTCTTCTAGCTCCGTGCGTACATCATCAAAAGTTGTTGCCACATCTGCATCTCCTTCATAAACAGCGATGGCAGCACTATCGTGACCGCCGGCAGAAGTAGTTGCACTAAAGAAATCACTTTCCAGTTCAGGACCAGAAGCATAATCAAATTCTTGCATTAATTGATATGCAGGGAAAAGATATCCAGAAGTAGAGCCTTTATCTGCATATGCCCAAACTTTATTCTCTAAGTCTGCCAATGAGTTGATATCTGAATCAGAACGAACTAGATATTGTGCTTTATATGTACCGGAGCCGTATCGAATAGATTTTAAGATTACTTCCACGTCATATTGTTCATTTGCTAAAACATAGCCAAACGCTGGTATAAAGCCAATATGTACCTGATTTGCACCCATCGCTTCAACCAAAGCGTTGTAATTTGTCATTACTTCACCTTTTACTTCTATACCTAATTCTTCGCTCAAACGCTTTGCTAAAGGTTCAACGGTATCAGCAATCGTATCCGAATCCTGTGATGGAACGAACCCCATTACTAATGTCTCTGGTTTACTGTTACCTTCGCTACTTTTGTCCCCATTACTATCTTTGGATTCATCAGAGCTTCCACATGCTGCTAGTACAATTGCCAAAAATAAGACTAAAAATAGACTAAGCCACTTTTTCATCTTGACCCTCCTAAAAAATTAAAATGTACACTTTAATTAAATACTATTTAGGACAAAAATGCTAGGTTGATTTCAAAAAAATTCTACAAATTTACAAATTCATTACAAAGTGTGGTTTATCGAATGCTGTAAATAAGGATATACTTGTACCGGAGTAGATTTCTTTTATCCTAGAGAAGGTAATAAATAGGTATAGAGGAGTGGAGAAATGTCATGTCAACATTTCAAAAGGCACTATTCTTATATAATGGTAATGCTGGTGGTGATGTAATAGAAGATAAGCTAGCCCAAACCATACCTATACTATCGCAGGCAATTAAGCAGCTTACTGTTATCCAAACCAATTCTGTCGAGGATGCTAAACGCACATGTGAAATGTATGCGAAGCAAGTAGAACTTATTATTATTCTTGGAGGCGATGGTACTGTACACGCATGTATAAATAAGATTGCTTCTTTGAAGGAGCGGCCAATTCTTGCAGTCTTGCCAGGCGGTACGTCAAATGATTTTAGTAGGATGATGCTGATGCCGCAAAGTTTGGAGGAAGCAGCACAAACGATCCTTGAAGGTACAATAATGGATATTGATATCGGAAAGGCAGACGAACGTTACTTTTTGAATTTTTGGGGCGTGGGGCTAGTAACGGAGACATCACAAAATATTGATCCAAATCAAAAGAAAAATTTTGGTGTTCTTAGTTATTTTATGAGTACAATTAAAACGGTTAGTCAGGCGAAAAGCTTCACATATAATATAACTACGAGACAAGATAGCTATAATGGGGAAGCTGTTATGATATTAGTATTAAATGGCAAGTTTATCGGAACAAGGGAACTTCCAATTACATCGATACATCCTTCTGATGGCTTACTTGATGTCTTAATTGTGAAAAACTCTAACTTAGCTTCATTTCGAGAGTTATTATCGATGAACAATCCAGAAATGGATACAGACAACTTAAGGGAAGTCACATACTTCCAAACGGATTATTTAGAGGTGTATACAGAGGAGGAAAAAGAAGTGGATACCGATGGGGAAATAGCAGCTGGTACTCCTTCAACCATTGAGGTAGTACCATCACACCTGAAAATGATATGTGGATCTGTAAAATAAAAAAATGAATTTGATTTTTACACAATTCCGAATAAGCAATTGTCAGCTTGTAGAGACACCCCTGTTTTCATAAGCTTTTTTGATTGGGAAATTATGGTATTCGTCGTTTTCATCGAATAGACTCGCACCTAACACAACTTGAATAGGTGCAGGTAATCATCTTTATGTTTTGGCAAGCTACCCCTGAGTAATGCTTGTTCTCACATATTTTCTTCTCCGCACAAACGATAATAACGTAGCATGCAGTTCTTTTGAAAATTTCTCCTAAGAAATTGTGTTTTTTGAATCCTTTTAAGTGGATGATGCGTAGGAATAGGGAAAAATATCCAACAAACCAATCGTTATGGATAGTGTAAGTATTGTAGTGACAAAGACGTTCGCTTAATTTACAAAATGACGAAGGAACTATGCTATCATACGTTTAATTATGGATTCGGAAAGGGAGGAGAGGGAATGATCATAGATCGTACATTAAAAGAAAAAAAGGAAGACACCTCTCTAAAGTTATTCGTTGTATTATCAAAAGCGTATCGAACAATTATGGAACAAGTAGAAGCAGATATTCAACGTAGAGGGCTTAATTTAACAGATTTTGCAGTATTGGAATTACTGTATCATAAGGGAGGGCAACCATTAAAAAATATTGGCGAGAAAATATTGCTAACAAGTGGCAGTATTACATATGTTGTCAATAAATTAGAGAAGAAGAGTTATTTAAAACGAATTCCAAACCCGGATGATCGTCGCGTTACATTTGCAGAGATTACGGAGAAGGGAGCCGATTTATTGCAAACGATCTTTCCAGGACATTGGGAAAGAATCGAAGAGATAACAAATGGACTAAATGTAGCGGAGAAAGAGATAGCAATAGAGCTATTAAAAAAGCTAGGTACGTCCATTCGTACATTATAGGATTACTTTCAAGAAATAACTTATAGGGTGTGATAAATGTCACAGCCTTTAATAGAAAAATATGGTAATATTCAAATGGGATGTGGGATCCCTGCTCTTTAAAATGAATAGACAAGCGATATATGCTTGGCAATGAAGAAGCAAAATATTTATCTCAATAGAAGATATATGTTTTGCTTTTTCCCATATAGGAAACAGTATTGCTGTAACCTATATATTGTATGGATTGAAGGTTTCTAAAAGGAGATGTTGTGCGTGGAGATTAAATTAAAACCTACTACTAGGTATGTTGTAATCCTAGAAGTAGGTTTATTTTATCCCGCCTATAATCGTTTAAAAAGGGTGACTTTCTTCTATTCGAATGACAGTGTAAGAAATAGTACCTAAATTATGTAAATGAATTGTAATGTTTTTAACATAATTCAGTTTGTGTTACTCTATTGCTGGGTATTATACAATTAGAAATCTTAGTTGCTTTAAAGGAGGTTTGTGCTATGGAAGAATCAGATGTGCTCGTTTATATAAGCAGTGACTGTAAAGAATGTGAAAATCTTTTGAAACATTTAAAGGAATGGGATATCTCTTTTCGTACAAAAAATGTTAACGAGAATAGCAATTATATGAAAGAACTGCAAGAGAAGGGTATATACGGTACTCCAGCAACCTTTATTAAAGAAGAAAGTGAACCAATTTTAGGTTTCCAAAAAAATAAAATTAAATATCGTTTGGGTTTAGAAAATACAGGTATATCACATTATAGTTCCTTATTTGAGGGGTATCGAAAGTAGTATCGGTATCAGTCACACACCTTTCGTAATTGCATAAGCTATTGTAAAAGAAGAATTAGAGAAGGTGTGTGTCAAATGTATAATCGGCCTTATTTTGATCATGTATATAATCATTATGATGGCCAGCGTAATTATCCCTATCCTCAACCAACTTCCCACTATATGAACATTGATCCCGAGCAACAAAACTTTCATCAAACGATTCAGCAAAGTTTTCAATCTTATTATCCCCAAACCCCTTATGACTATTTTACTAAACCGCAACAACCTATGAGCTGGCCAGGTATTAAATCCCAAGCATCACAGCCGAATTTTCAACAAGAGATGCATAATATGCATGCTCCAGAAAACAGTGGGCAAGCACAGCAACCAGGTGAAGCAGGGCAACAATTAGACTTAGATAAAATGTTATCAACGGTAGGTCAATTAGCAAACACGTATCATCAAGTATCGCCAATCGTAAAACAGTTCGGTTCATTAATAAAGGCATTTAGATAATTGATGGCTAAAAAGCTGATGTTAGCCACATCAGCTTTTTCTGTCAACCGTTTTAAGGTCAAGCTGTAAGCTATTTTGTAGGAGTAACGAAATTGCTTTTGTTAAAAATTAGAAATCATGGGAGTAAAAATCACACGGTATCTCGAAGAAGTTTGTAATAATCTAACGAATGATCGGGTATACGAAAGGTAGGACTTGAAGAGGAGAATATAAATGATAGCATGTTTGGTTATTCATGGATATACAGGAGGTCCCTATGAGGTTGAACCTTTAGCCAACTATTTGCAAGAAAATACGAATTGGCATGTGGAGGTACCGACGTTACCAGGACATGGAAGAAAATTAAACTTAAAGAATGTTTCACATAAGAAATGGATAAAGGCAGCTGAGAATAGCTTGCTGCAGTTAAAGGCAAAGTTTGAGACGATTTACCTTATTGGTTTTTCTATGGGGGGAATGATAGCTGCTTATTTAGCAGCTAAATATAACGTCAATAAACTTGTCCTTCTAGCTACATCAGGGAAATATTTATCCTTTAAACAAATTGGATTAGACGTTGCTGGTGTATTAACAGATGCTATGAAGGGGAACTTAAGAAAAAACAAATTGTATCAAAATTATCGAAAAAAAATAGGAGCAGTGCCGTTAAAATCGAATATTGAATTTCTTAAATTGGTGAAATTTACACGTCGTTACTTAAGAAAAATTGATTCACCAGTACTTATTGCACAAGGCCAGCAGGATGGGATGGTCCCATATAAAACTGCATATTACTTAAATAAAGAAATTACTTCTAAACGAAAAGAGGTTGTCTTTTTTGAACGATCTAGGCACTTAATATGTCTAGGAGATGATAAGGATACACTGAACCAGATGGTGTTTTCTTTCCTTACGAAAGAACCAGTATCGAATGAATAGGCGGTAGTAATATCATTTTAACACTCAGTTACTTCGGACACTTTATCCACATATAACTGGCAGTAATCCCCCAACTGCAAGCAATAAAGTGAAACCACTATGGGTAATTAGGGGGGCAACTGCCAGTAAATGTCCGATTGGTTCAAAGACCTTTTGGTCATACTCTTGTGGTACTACCAATCAGTGGCAAATCCCTCATCTTATTTTCTATTATTTATTTGTATTAAAAAAGGAGATAACTAATGCTCCTTCCCCGCCATAAGTTGAAATTAACGGACCGGTATCCATGAGATAAGCATCCTTAAAGGGATATTTACTACGTATGTCGGCAAGTACTTTTTTCGCTCTTTCTTCTGCATTACAATGAGACATAGATATTACTTTATCTTCGAAATTTTTTGTGTATTCTCCGATTTGTTCAATAAAACGTCTAATCGATTTTTTATCGCCTCTAACCTTTTCCGTTACTTCGATTGCTCCTTCTTCACTAGCTTTCATTAACAACTTTATATTAAGAGTTTTGGCAATTGTCCCCTTAACCTTATCTAGACGACCACCTAGTACTAAGTTTTCTAATGTCTTGAGCACAAATAATGTAGTTGTATGCTCGACTAGGTAATGTATGTGATCCACAAGCTCTCCAAACGAGTAATTATCTTCTATTTTATTGATTGCTTCGTGAAGTAGAAGAGCGATACCACAAGAGGCTGTTTTCGTATTAATCACTTCAATGATCCGGTCAGGCTCTTCCTCTAACAGCATATTCATTCCCATAACTGCATTTTCATACGTACTGCTTAATCCTTTAGTAAGACTAAGCATAAGTATAGGAGTTTGTTTACTTACTTGTTTATATGCCTCGTAAAAGTCATTTGGACTAGGAGCAGCAGAACGTGGAAGTTCATTCATTTCCTTTATTTTTTTATGAAAAGTTGGTAAGTCTAAATCGACATCGCTTTTGTATTGACCATCACTAAAGTGCAGGTATAACGGTACTTGAATAATCTCTGTTTTACGAAGCAAACGCTGTGGAATATCAGCTCCGCCATCTGTCATTAATTGTATGTGCATGCCTTCACCCATTTCATATAAATTAATCTTGTTGTTCTTTTTTTGCAATGGTTACCTTCTTTTTCTGGTTTGTACTTAAAATGAATAGGAACAATCCAAATAAAACGATGGTACCACCCAGTAATTGAAAGGCGGTTACCTTCTCTTCTAAAATAATATAGGCAAGTATGGAGGCTCCAACTGGTTCAAATACAATTCCCATTGAGATAGTCGCTGTGCTCAGCCATTTTAACGCCCAATTAAACAGGGTATGACCAAGAAAAGTAGGAATGATAGCTAGTGCTAAGAAAACCCACCAATGGTCTGCTGGATATCCAAAAAAAGGATGTTGAAAAGCTAAATTATATAGTATAAGTGTAATGGCGCTAACACTATATACTACAAATGTATAGCTCATCAAAGAAAGGCTTCTTCTAACTCGTTGTCCAAGTAAAAAGTATGCCGTAACCGTTATAGCACCGCCCAATGCCAATATGTCTCCATATAAAGCCATTCCACTTATTTTAAAGTCACCCCAGCTTATGATAATGCTTCCGATTAATGCAATCAACATACTTATTACTGCTCCAGATGAAAAACGTTCCTGAAAAAAGAAATACGTACCTAAAAATGCAAAAATTGGTTGTAAGGATACTAGTACGACAGAACTAGCTACGGAAGTAAAATTTAAGGATTCGAACCATAATATAAAGTGGAAGGCTAAAAAAACTCCTGCAAGAATAGATAGAAGCCAGTCTTTTCTATTTATTAACTTTAATTCATGACGATATTTTAATAAAATGATGGGAGCCATCAATAATACAGCAAATACTAATCGGTAATTGGCTATTATTGAAGCAGGTGCTTGATCAGCAAGCCTGACAAATATAGCAGACGTCGATACAGAAATTACTCCGATTACAACTGCAATGTATGGATTAAATGGAGGAAGACGCATCCCAAACCTCCTTATTTCTATCTTGTATATCTCATTCATTTTATCATGGTATTACTAAAAAATCATTTATCTAATTAGTATCCTTGTGAAAAATATGTTATGATATTGATTGCATGAGTTTACGATTGAGGCCTCTTACCATATAAGGTGAAGCCTTTTTGTACTTTAGGAAGTATAAAAATACATTCTATTAATAGAATATAAATTTTAAGTGATACGATTTGTGTAGATTCCCTTTAAATAAATTTTATAGTGTGTGTTCTTACAAAAGGGCAAGATTGGATCAAGAAGTACAGCCTTTATATGGTTAGTAATATAATGGTCTGAGGAGCAGAATACGATCTGCATACTATTTCATGGACTTTTTGAAGATCCTCTAATACGATGCTGTGAAAGCGGGGACCATAACAAGGACTAAAGTATAGAAGCAACACGGCCTCTTTTACAATAAAATTTTTACACAAAAAAGGAGTAGAGGAATAGGTGACAACATTTAAAGAACTAGGCATCTCAAATCCCATAATGAAAGCATTGGAGAGAATGGGTTTTGAAGAAGCAACCCCAATTCAAGCAGAAACAATACCATTAGCGATACAGGGTAATGACGTTATTGGACAAGCGCAGACAGGAACAGGTAAAACCGCTGCTTTTGGTATTCCTATGATCGAAAAATTGGATGCCAAAGCACGAAAAATCCAAGGGCTAGTTGTAGCCCCGACAAGAGAATTAGCAATTCAAGTAGCGGAAGAACTTAATCGACTTGGAAAATTAAAAGGGGTACGTGCATTTGCGGTATATGGTGGACAGCATATGGACCGTCAAATTCGTTCACTAAAGGATGGTCCCCAAATTGTAGTTGCAACTCCAGGTAGATTACTTGACCATATGCGTAGAAAAACGATACGTACAAATAATATTCAAACTGCTGTCTTAGATGAAGCAGATGAAATGCTAAACATGGGTTTTATTGATGATATTCGCGATATTCTAAAAGGCATACCTGAAGAAAGACAAACACTTCTATTTTCGGCTACGATGCCAAAAGAAATACGTGATATTGCAACAAATTTAATGAAGCAACCTAAAGAGATTAAGATCAAAGCGAAGGAAATGACAGTTGAAAATATTGACCAATATTTTATAGAAATTCCTGAAAAATATAAGTTTGATACGTTGAATAATCATTTAGATATTCATTCACCTGATCTAGCAATCGTATTTAGTCGTACGAAAAAGCGGGTAGATGAAATAACAGAAGGTTTACAAGCAAGAGGTTATCGCGCAGAAGGAATTCATGGTGATTTAACACAAGGGAAACGGATGTCAGTGTTAAACAAGTTTAAGAATGGGCGTGTCGATGTTTTAGTGGCTACGGATGTGGCTGCTAGAGGTCTTGATATATCCGGTGTTACCCATGTATATAATTTTGATATTCCACAGGATCCAGAGAGCTATGTACACCGTATTGGGCGTACAGGTCGTGCAGGTCGTACAGGTGAGGCTATTTCCTTTATTACTCCACGAGAAATGGCACACTTGCAGTTGATCGAGAAAGTAACGAAGAGTAAAATGAAGCGTTTAGTTCCACCGACTAATCATGATGCTCAAAAAGGTCAACAGCAGGTAGCGCTGAAGAAAATTATGGATACGATAGAGAAGAAAGATCTAAAGGATTATCATCAAACTGCTAATCAATTGTTAGAGGAGCACGATTCTGTCTCTGTAATTGCAGCAGCTCTTAAATTGCTTACAAAGGAACGAAAAGATACACCAGTCAAAATATCTTCTGTAGCCCCTGTTAGCGTGAAGAAGGCGCAGCGTTCTAAGGATAATCGTCGATCAAATAATAAACGGTTCTATGGTAAACGTGGTCAAAGCGGTCGTGGTGGCCAAGGAGGGCGCAATCAAGGTGGACGTAATAGAAAGGGAAATTACCAGAAGCGCAGGAATCGTGATTCCTAATCATATCATTACAACTTCTTCGTTGTAAGAAGCTTCAAGCTGTCGAGAAATTTTTTCTCGGCAGCTTTTTAATAACGTGCTAATTTAAATATGGTTGCCTTACAAAAAGGTGATGTTTTAGGTGATGCATATGAATATCTGATTGGTTAATTTGCAATGGGATCAGGTGAAAAGGCAGGGGAATTCTATATACGCCACGTCAAGTAGCTTTATCTCCGTTAACTCGCTCCAGTCGCTACGTTTCTAATCGTGCGCTTGCAGAAGATGGTGCAATGCTTTATTTACAACTATGCTTCCACTATTAATTTTGAATTTTTTCGAAGTTTCCCCACTTATAACTGGCAGTAATACCCTCACTTCAAGCAATAAAGTGAAACCAATAGTGGTAAGTAGGTGACTCACTGCCAGTATATGTCTGATGGCTTCAAAGACCATTAGGTCATACCCTTGTGGTACTAACCATTAGTGGGGAATAAACAAAACCCCCAACTTTTTATGTTCCAGTATTAGTTTCTCTATCACGTATTTTCTAAATAGTCTGCTTACAATTTAATAGTTCAATGGGGGTAGTGAATATATAATTTGCATCTTCAAAGCCTTCTTTGGATTTTGCCCCCCAATAGGCTAACCCGAAATCAACACCAGCGGATTTTGCACATCTTAAATCATATACAGAATCACCTATATAGATTGCCTCACTTGCTTTACAATTCAATATTTTAAGTGCTAATTCTAGTGGTTCTGGATTAGGCTTGTGTTTTTCGGTATCATCTGCACAAATAACGGATTGAAAGTGATGAGCAATATTTAATTTTTCAAATCCGGCTTGCAATTCTTTCTTATTTTGAGAAGTTACGATTGCCGTATTTGGAAGTTTGGCAATGACCTCAATCATACCTTGAAATACAGGTACATGTTTCATGAAAGGTTTTTGCTTTTCTAACCAAGTATTGAGTGTGGTTGGAATATCTGCGATCTCAAGGATTTCCAAAGTTCTTAATCCAGGAATCCCGATGGAAAAACGTAACTCTTCAATATCTTTTAGAATTCCGATTTGTCGTAATGTGGATTGTAATGCCTCAAGCCCAATTCTTTCTGAATCAATAATCGTTCCATCTAAATCAAATATAAAGCTTTTATACATGCCTATTCATCTCCCATCTTATGATACATTTATGGTAGATGATGAAATGGATTTCAGGTCAATAGTCAGATTGAAGATCGCCGAATAATATTATATGGAATTTTTATTTTATCACGGGATTTTCTGATAGCAAGCTCAAAAGCCTGCTCGCCAACATGCATTAAATGATGATCTACAGTAGCTAAACCCAGTGCCACCCCTACTGGTTGGTTTTCCTGTCCGATTATTGCCAAATCTTCAGGTACTTTTAAGCCAGAAGATTGCGCATATTGATAAATTCCACCCGCAACCTCGTCGCCGTTGGCATATATAGCACTTGGTTTATTATTAAGGGCGAAGAACCTTTTGGCTGCCTGAAAGCCGTCCTCTAGACAATAGCATTGCGAAATATACGTGCCGGGTCTAAGTTCTCCGAATACTTCTTTATACGCTTGGCAAGTTTGCTGTGTACTAAGACTTTCTTCTCCCCTAGCAGTCGTAAAAGCAACAGAGGAATGCCCCAATTCCTTTAATGTTTGAAAGGCGTCTATATAGGAAGCATATCTGTCAATATAAGAACAGCCTATTTTCTTGAAGTCTGTATATTCACAAGAGATGATGGATCCATAAGTTGTAAACGGTAAGATTTCATCCCACGCATTTGCTTTTGAGGTTATGATGATACTGTCTAGTAATTTATTTTTTAGCATAGCGAGGTATTCCAATTCTTTCTTTTTATCATATTTGGTAGGAAGAACAATGACAGAAAAGTCCATTTTTACTGATCTATGAAGGATTCCTTGTAACATTTGATCAAAAGCTTGATTATTATTATAAGGTAGGATTACTCCAATTATATTTGTTTCTCCGCGAATTAGATCAATCGCATTTTTATTAGGTGTGTAGTTTAAATCGTTAATGACTTTTTGAACGGCGTTTCTTTTTTCCTCAGAAACGTATTTATAATTATTTAGCACTCTCGAAACCGTTGATACGGATACTCCGGCTATCTTTGCAATATCATTAATATTTGTCATTTTTTTCTCCTGTAATAGGTTTGTATAGTTATGAACGATAATCAGAACAGGCCAACCCGAGTACTGAGCGGGTTAGCCTTTTTTAAGATAATTATAAAATTCTACTCATTAATCCAAGAAAAACTAAAATCGCAAAAATAATCCACCAAATATGATTCTTCCATTTTGCTGGAAAGCGTTTTTTATTCCAGCGATTAGGGTCAAATTGGATCGAGTCATCTGAATGATTTCTTCTTGTGGCAACTGTAGCCCAGGGATTATACATTTTTGCGCCTGTCAGTACGATGGGGGCAATCGCGAATCCACCAATAAAACCAAAAATGTGTCCATAAATATTAATGTTTTGACGGATGAATGTCATAATAAGTCCCACGATTACGATCGTTAGTATTATTTGTGAGCTTGTTTGATCAATGAGATGTTTACGGAATGTAACCATAAATATATAAATCCCAAACAAACCAAAGATAGCACCAGATGCACCGACATGGACAAAGGAGAAATCCAATGAGCCGAAGAGATATGTCCCTAAATTGCCAATAAATCCAGCTGCTAAATAAGCAATTATAAATTTTGTTCTACCAAGCATTTGCTCAAGAGCAGGTCCGAATAATACGAGGGAGAATGAATTGAATAATGCATGTGTCAAGTTTACATGAAGGAAAATTGGTGTTATTAGACGCCAATACTCTCCTTGATGAATATAGTAATTGCTACCTGCTCCGAACTGATAGAGCGTGTCACCGAATGGTAACTGTAAAAGATCAATGATTATCCATAATCCAAGATGAATAATAACTAAAGTAGTTACAATAGGATATGCTTGCCTAAATTCTTTTATACTTCTTTCATTTCGTATAAACATTGGACTCCCCCGACTTATACTTTTTTAGAAATAGAATTACTATGGTATTCCATTCGTTATTGTTATTATTATTATTGTAATATACGATCATGTATAGTATGACCAATTTTATCGTACTAAAATAATAATTAAAAACATAGTAATTTGCACGAATAGACTGATGCAATAATAAGAGAAGTAATTCGATTGGATTCTTCAGGCGTATTTAACGACTTTAGCCAGTTTGAAAAGGAGTAAGATGTTCATGATCAGAGGAATAGGAATTGATCTTATTGAGTTATATCGTATAGAAAATAGTATGCAGAGAACTCCACGTATAATAGAACGAATTTTAACTCCGATCGAAAGGGAGAGATTCTATGCTCTCCATAACAAGAGGAGGCAGGTGGAATTTTTAGCTGGTAGATTTGCAGCGAAAGAAGCATTTGCTAAAGCTGTAGGAATAGGCATCGGACGGCTTAGCTTTCAGGATATAGAGATTCAAATTGGAGAGAATGGTGCTCCAATTTTACATGCTAAAGGGTATGGAAAAGAGAAAATATTTTTGTCCATTACACATACGGCTGATTATGCTGCTGCGCAAATTGTGATTGAAGCTCTATAAGGACATGCATAATCGCTCAGGTTGTCTCATATATTTTAGTGCGGGTAGGAGGGAACACATTGTATATTGTCACCGCAAAGGAAATGTACGATATCGATCACTTTGCAATGACCGAAATTGGTTTAGATGGGAAATTGTTAATGGAGAATGCTGGACGAGCTGTTGCTGATCGTGTGACAGCAATTGTTAAGGATACGGACAAGATTTGCGTGCTTGCTGGTTCAGGTAATAATGGTGGAGATGGTTTTGTTATAGCTAGAACACTTCTAGACAAAGGTTATGCTGTTCAGGTACTACAGGTGGTTGCTAATGATAAAATCCTTGGAGATGCGTATTATCATAAACGACTATTTGAAAGGTGCGGAGGCATCATATCCTTATTTGATGGTAAATGTACATCAATGATAACTAGTAATAATGTAATCATTGATGCAATAATTGGCATTGGTTCGAAGGGGATATTACGTGAACCATTAGCATCGTTGGTTCATTATATTAACCGTGAAGCGAAAAAAGTAATTTCTGTAGATATTCCCTCGGGACTACCGGCAGATGAAGGTAAAGGGGAATTTATTTCTATTCAAGCAGACTATACTTTTGTTATAGGTGCGCCGAAGGTCAGTGCGTTTTTGAATCACACCTCTCCTTATTACGGAAAGTGGGAGCCTGTTTCCATTGGTTTACCTTCCCGTGCTTTCAAAACTAACACATCTAGATTCGTATGGGGAATAGATGATGTTCGGAATAGTTTACCTGATCGGAAACCAGATGATCATAAAGGAAAGCACGGTAAGGGTCTGGTGATAGGAGGGAGTAAGGAGATGCCGGGTGCGCTAGCTATGAGTTTAAAAGCTTCGCTACGAGCTGGAGCGGGTCTCATTACTGGAGCAACTACCGAAGGCGTCATTCGGATGATTTCTGCTAATTGTATAGAAGCTACCTATAAAGAATTATCTGAAACAAATGGTTTTCTTGATAACCGAACTGATGTAAGTCTAGAAGGCTATCATGCTGTCGCTATAGGAATGGGCATGGGAAGAAGAACGTGTACCGGTGATTTGGTTCGAAGCTTAGTTCATACAGCTGAATGTCCGATTGTGATAGATGCGGATGGCCTATATCATATAAAAGAGGATCTTTTAGATATAGAAAATAGGCGTTATCCAACAGTAATCACACCGCATCCTGGAGAAATGGCAATGCTTTTAGGGATTACTGTAAATGAGTTACTCCTAGAACCATTTAGGTATTCGCGTGAATTCGCTATTAAAAATAACTCCTATGTCGTTCTCAAGGGAATGATTACCATTATTACATCTCCTGAAGGTGAGCAAGTTGTGAATATGTCTGGTAATCCTGGTCTTGCCAAAGGGGGAAGTGGAGATGTGTTAACAGGCATTATCTTAGCAATGATTATGCAGGGACAAACGATTTTTCAAGCGCTGTGTAATGCTTGTTATATTCATGGAAGGTCCGCAGATGAATTAATAAGTGAAAAGCATTCCTATCATGACCTACTCGCTAGTGATGTGATCGATGGGCTTGCGAAGGTATTTCGTATTATTTCTTGAGAGGTATTAGGTGATAACGTTCCCTTTGTTTTTAACTGAGACAAGGGAGATATGTCCATGAAAAGAAAAATTGGCGGTTGGATCATTGTATTTGGCTTCGTACTATTATTATCAGCCTGTGGAGAAAAATCACAGGAGGATGTTGTTGCAGAATTAAAAGACAATTTGGATGAAATGGATGGTTACAAAGCTAAAGCAGAAATGAGTATGAATACCGGCCAGGAGCAGCAAAAGTTCAATATTGATGTTTGGCATAAAAAGGATGATCTCTATCGCGTTGCCTTATCTAACAATGAAGACGAAAAAGGAAATCAGATTATCCTAAAAAATAAAGATGGTGTATTTGTTTTAACGCCTGCATTAAGCAAAAGCTTTAAATTTCAATCAGAATGGCCAGATAATAGCAGTCAACCATATCTTTATCAATCCTTAGTTAAGGATATTGAAAAAGATAAGGAAGCAGCATTTGAAGTGAGTGACTCCCATTATATCTTTAAAACAAAAACAAATTATCAAAGCAACAATAATTTGCCATATCAAGAAATTTACTTTGATAAGAAAACCTTTCAGCCTGTTCAGGTAAATGTACTAGATAAGGATAAGAATGCATTGGTAGAAGTAAAGTTTTCGAGCTTTGACAAAAAAGCTACGTTTAAAGACAATGACTTTACTATGAAGAAGAATATGGCGAGTGGAGCAGTAGCTGAGGAAGAGGTTTCTGGAGATGGTGTGGAAGATACACTTACTGTATTTTATCCTTCTTATATGGCAGGATCTGAATTAACAGAGAAAAAAGAAGCCTCAACGGAAGAAGGGGAACGTGTAATTTTGACCTTTGAGGGTGAAAAAAATTTCACGTTGGTCGAAGAAAAATCAAAGGTACAAACGACAATGATGTCTCCAAATGAAGTGAAGGGAGAAATTGTCAATCTAGGATTTGCTGTTGGAGCAATTTCAGCTAACAAGTTAGAGTGGTCTCATAATGGGGTAGATTTCATGTTAGCAAGTGATGAATTAACGAAGCAAGAACTAATTCAGGTTGCTCAATCTGTGCAAAGTAAAGAAGTGAAGTAACATGAAATTCTAACAAGCAGACTCGCAATTACTTGGGGTCTGCTTTTATTTTTGGTTATTTTTAACATAAGTGATCTGATTAAGCGAATGAATTGCAGCTATATTCAAGACGTTCGATTGTGGTTTTACTTCAGGTTTTGCAATTACTCATTATCATAATATTGACATCAACCTCTCCCCAAGAAATAATAGGGGTATTATTATTTTTATCCCTATATAACTGGCAGTAATACCTCCAATTCAAGCGCGATAAAGAGAATCCACTATTGGTAAGTGGGGGATCGACTGTCAGTAAATGCTCGAGGGTTCAATGTCCTTTAGTTCATATCCTTGTGATACGAACTATCAGTGGGGGCTAAACCAACTCACGAACTGATTGAAGTTTCAATTTATATAACCATTAACGTAAGAAACCTCGCGTTATTTGCGAAAGGAGTTAGAGCTAGTGGAATTACATAGATATACTTGGGTTGAAATAGATTTGGAGGCAATTGCATATAATATAAAACAAATAAAACAAAAGCTCCCGATAACAAGTAAAGTAATTGCTGTTGTAAAAGCGGATGGCTACGGTCATGGGAGTATTCCTGTAGCAAAAAAAGCCCTGACAGCTGGAGCGGAAGCGTTAGCTGTGGCATTGCTTGAGGAGGCAATTGAATTACGAAAGGCTCAAATAACAGCGCCGATCTTGGTATTGGGCTGGGTTCCTCCTGAATCAGCTGTTGTAGCAGCCGAACTTGATATTACATTAACCTTTTTTCAACAGGATTGGCTAGATCAAGTAAATAGTTATACACTTGCTAAACCATTAAAGCTTCATTTAAAAGTCGATTCTGGTATGGGGAGGATCGGCATAAGGTCAGAGAAAGAGCTATATTCTATTCTATATGCATTAAATAAAAATAAAAGCATATATTTAACAGGAGTATACACCCATTTTGCAACAGCAGATGAACCAGAGTCAGCTTACTTTTTACAGCAAAAGGAGCGATTTGAAATACTGTTATCGAAACTGAAGCAGCATTGGGCTGGGGAGCTTGATATTCATATAGGCAATAGTGCGAGTGCTATTCGTTTACCAGAAGATATGTACGATTATATTCGATTTGGTATTGCCATGTATGGATTATATCCTTCTAAAGCAGTAAAAGATAAGGGGGAGATAGACTTAAAGCAGGCTTTTTCGTTACACAGCAATCTAGTGCATGTCAAACAAATTGAATCTGGAGATACTGTAAGTTACGGCTGTACGTATACGGCAAATGAAAAAGAATGGATTGGTACAATACCTATTGGATATGGTGATGGGTGGCTGCGAAAAATGCAGGGTTTTTCAGTATTAATCAATGGAAAACGATTACCAATAGTCGGCAGAATTTGCATGGATCAAACCATGGTTCGACTGGACCGCGCTTACCCTGTCGGAACAAAGGTCACATTTATTGGCAGGCAAGACGACACGTTTATTGCAATGGATGAAATCTCCGAGCATGCAGAGACAATTAATTACGAGATTCCTTGTGTAATTAATAAGCGGATTCCACGAATATATAAAGGCCTTTAAGGAAAAGCTCATCATAATTAACTTAATTACATGATATACCACATTTAGAGAAAGAATAAACGACAAAACAAGATATTTTTTGAAAAAAATTAGGGAACCCTTTGCAAATGGGCGAATTCAATGATATCATTAAAAATGACTTTTACAAAGTTCGTTCAACAGTTGGCGGAGGTGTGATGGTTTTGTCAGAGAGCTTACAAGAAGTATTAGTTAAGATACCGAAAAACCTGTTAAATGAGGTGGATGGTCTAATGAAATATGAGAATAGTGATTTAAGTGATTTCATTTGTCAGGCAACTAGAAGCTATCTTCAACACAAAAGAGATGAGCATATCCAACAATTTCGTGAAACGATGCAACGAGGCTATGAAGAAATGGGCCGCATTAATTTAACAATTGCTTCAGAAGCTTTTCAAGCTGAAGAGGAGGCAAAAAATACCTTGGAACGCTCTGTGATCGGGGTGTAACCATTTGATCGTACAAAGAGGCGAAGTATATTTCGCTGACCTTTCCCCTGTTGTTGGATCAGAGCAGGGAGGCGTGCGCCCGGTATTGATCCTGCAAAATGATATCGGGAATCGTTTCAGTCCTACCGTTATTGTCGCAGCAATTACAGCACAAATTCAGAAAGCGAAGCTCCCAACGCATGTGGAGATTAACGCAAAACGTTATGGATTTGATCGGGATTCCGTTATTTTGCTAGAACAAATTAGAACGCTTGATAAACAACGATTAACAGATAAAATAACAAAGTTAGATAAAGAAATGATGAATAAGATTAACCAAGCATTAGAAATCAGTCTAGGGCTGAAAGATATGTATGGTCAATAAAAACACCCTTGTTTATAGAAGAACAAGGGTGTTTTTGCATGCAGAAATACGACATTATTCTTCATACATAATTTTGATCTGTGTTACAATTAACTTTGACAAGACAGGGTTATAAACAAAAAAATAAGTAGCAATGTCAGATGAAAAATTGTTTTATTGCGGGTTAATAGTCAATAAACGTAACTGACATAATTGTATTTAGTTAGCTATAATAAAAGTTTCGTATATTGCTTAGTAACAGTCACTTTGAAGAGAACTTTCACTTTACACCTATAACAATCATTAACAATCATTTAACCATAAATGGGGGTAATCCAATGGACGAGAAATTTAAGAAGATTGCGATTGAAAACAGTGACTCAATTGTACAAATGTGGATGGAAGAAATCAATTCATTGAAAGATGGGAATTATACTTCAAGTATTTCCGATGAATTATTTGAAAGCACCAATAGAGAGTTTGTTAATGTTATCTTTACAAGTATAAAAAATGCAGGGCCACCGAAGGCAGTTGAGAGCTTTTCCGAAAAGATTATTAATCTTGGTTGGCCATTAAGCTATATCACTGATGGTCTACAAGTATTTCGCCGAGTCACTGTAGATTATATTTTAAGTCAATCTGAACAAGTAGACTCTGCTTTTATCTCTAATGTTCTTAAAAGCGTAGATGCATGGGTGGAGCCGTTAATTAGACAATTGGTAAATGAGTATTCTGGTAGCTGGGAGAATATTGTTTCTTTACAGCGAGTCGCTCTTCAGGAACTATCAGCTCCATTAATTCCTGTTATGGATAGTATTACAATTATGCCATTAATTGGAACGATCGATACAGAGCGAGCAAAGTTAATCATGGAGAATTTGTTAGACGGCGTGATTAAGCATAACTCGGAAGTGGTGCTAATTGATATTACTGGTGTTCCTGTTGTAGATACGATGGTTGCGCATCATATTATTCAAGCTGCGGAAGCCGTTCGTTTAATCGGGTCAACATGTATTCTTGTTGGGATTCGCCCAGAAATTGCCCAAACAATTGTAAATCTTGGTATTGATTTAGGGAAGTTTCCGACAAAGAGCTCGCTGAAAAAAGGTTTTAGAAGCGCATTGGAAATAACAAACCGAAAGATAGTTGATTTAGAAACGAAAGAAGAAAGTATTGAAGAATTAATTCAGTCATTGAAAGGGGAGTGAAGGCATTGCGAATACCAATCTTAAAACTCCATAATTATTTATTGATCTCCATTCAGACAGAGATAGATGATCAAACAGCAATTCAATTTCAGGAGGATCTCTTAGATAAAATTCATAAAAGTGGTTCTTCTGGTGTAGTCATTGATTTAACATCCGTCGAAATCATTGATTCATTTATTGCTAAAGTTTTAGGTGATGTGGTTACAATGTCAGATCTTATGGGGGCGAAGGTAGTTTTAACAGGTATTCAGCCAGCAGTTGCAATGACATTAATTGATTTAGGGATTCATTTAAAAAATGTTCCAACTGCATTAAATTTAGAACAAGGCCTTATCAAACTCTACCAGGAATTGGGGGAATAGAGCCTATGAAACCTCAATCTTGCGTAAATATAAAGAAAGAGTGGGATATAGTAGGTGCCAGGCAATTAGGGAGAGATATTGCGAAGAAGGTTGGTTTCGGTATCGTTGATCAAGCTCGGATTGCTACAACAATATCTGAACTGGCTAGGAATATCTACTTATATGCGGAGCATGGACAGATATGTTTCGAAGTTATTGATAACCTTGAGCATAAAGGAATGTGTATGATAGCCATTGATGTCGGTCCAGGCATTGAAGATATTGGTCAGGTAATGGAGGATGGTTATTCTACTTCAGGTGGACTGGGGGCTGGATTACCGGGAGTAAAGCGATTAATGGACGAGTTTGATTTGCAATCAGAAGTCGGGAAAGGTACAAGAATAAAAGCAATAAAGTGGTTAAGATAGTTTTATCCCACATATAACTGGCAGTAAACCCCCATTTCATGCAATAAAGTGAAATTTATATGGAAAGTGGGAGATCGACTGCAGTAAATGTCCAATTGGTTCAAAGGCCTTGAGGTCATACCCTTAGTGTACTAACCATCCGTGGGGGATAAGACAAAACCTCCACTAATTGAAGTTTCACTTTAATGGAACCGAGGTGTGTACATGATTAAGAAGTGCACACCCTATCTTTATATATACTGTCAAATGCTCTTGCTTTTTGTTGGATGTTAGGGGGATACGTATGGATGATACCGTTAAAATAGACGTAGAAAATTATAAAGAATTGATGAAGCGTTACATTGAAACAAAGGATGAACAATCACTTTATGAAGTAGAGCAGGTCAGTAAATCCTTTATAAAAAATCATATCCTACCAGATGAGATCGTGAATATGCACATTCAGGCTTTAGCGGAGCTGTATCCTTCTCTAAGTGAAGATATACAGTCTTCCATGAATTTTTTATTAGAAGCTATGATTGCCTATGGTATCGCACATCAGGAATACCAAATGCTACGTGAAAAGCAGTCTGAATTGAAATCCGAAATATCCGTAGCCGCTAGTATGCAGGAAACACTACTTGGAACAATAAAACCAGAAATAGAAGGACTGGATATTGGTGTTATTAGTGTACCTGCGCACCAAATGAATGGTGATTATCATCACTTTGTAAAGGGAAGTGATGGTTCATTAGGTATTGCTATGGCAGATGTTATTGGTAAAGGAATTCCAGCAGCTTTGTGTATGTCTATGATTAAATATGCCATGGATAGTTATCCTGAGGAGGCAATGGAACCAAGGGCAATTTTAAAGAATCTAAATCGTGTAGTCGAAAGAAATGTTGACCCCAGTATGTTTATTACTATGTGTTATGCACAATATATACCTTCCGAACACACACTTCGTTACGCCTCAGCTGGTCATGAGCCTGGGTTTTATTATAACGCTGAGAAGGATATATTTGAAGAGATGGAAACAAAAGGTCTCGTGCTCGGTGTGACCCCTGATGCCGATTATGGTCAATATGAATTAAACATTCATAAAAATGACTTAGTTATCATGCTTACAGATGGAGTTACAGAGTGTAGAGATGGTGATCGTTTTATTGAAAGTGAAGAAGTATTGAGTGTCATCAGACAATATGCGCATCTACCCGCTCAAGAGATGGTAAATCAGGTTTTTAAATACTTCGAACGTCTACAGAATTTTGAACTGCGAGATGACTTTACGTTACTTATATTACGACGGGAAGTTTAATCGTGGTGTTATGTGGGTAAATGTTATGGAGAAGTCAAACTATAAGAAGCGATATTATACAATATGTCTTATCGTGAAGATATAGGAGGAAGCAATTATGAATTTAACCATTAATGTAGTGGAAGAGACGAAAAAGTCAATCGTCAATCTTTCGGGTGAAATAGATGCGTATACAGCACCACAATTAAAAGAGACGTTACTTCCGTTAACGCAACAACGTGGAAATATAGTCGAAGTTGATCTTGAAAATGTCACGTATATGGATAGCACTGGTTTAGGGATATTTATTAGTGCATTGAAGTCTACAAAAGAACATGAAAGTATGATGCGGCTAGTAAATATACAAGATCGTGTGCTTCGATTATTTAAAATAACAGGACTAGATGAAATTATGGATATAAATGCTGCGATTCGGGGTGGAAGCGAATAATGGAGAGATTTGATTTTATTGAATTGAAAGTTCCTGCGAAAGCAGAATATGTCGGTGTTGTTCGATTAAGTATCTCAGGCATAGCGAATAGAATGGGTTTTTCTTACGAGGATATTGAGGATTTGAAAGTCGCTATCTCTGAAGCAATTACAAATACTGTGACTCATGCTTATCATGAGCAGGATGATGGCGAAGTAACAATAGGTTTTGGAGTTTATGAGGACCGTTTAGAGGTAATGGTAGCAGACCATGGAGGAAGCTTTAACCTAAATGAAGTCAAAGATGGTATTGGACCATATAAAAATACGGAATCAATTGAAGATCTAAGAGAAGGGGGTTTTGGTCTGTTCTTAATTGATGCACTAATGGATAAAGTACAAATTAACAATAACTATGGTGTCATTGTATTGATGACTAAGTATATACACGAAACTGAGGTGGACTTTGATGACGACCAAATCTCAACCACACAATAGCGGAAGAGATGAGGTTTACCAGCTAATTGAAGCTATCCAACAAGAACCGACTGATGAAGCATTACAAGAGAAGCTAGTTCTTACTTATAAGGATCTAGTCGAGTCGATTGCACGCAAGTACTCAAGAAATAGTGCTATTCATGAAGATCTTGTTCAAGTTGGTATGATCGGGCTATTAGCTGCAGTTAGAAGGTATGATCCGTCATTTGGTAAATCCTTTGAATCTTTCGCAATACCTACTATAATCGGAGAAATTAAACGATTTATTCGCGATAAAACCTGGAGTGTCCATGTACCAAGACGAATAAAAGAACTAGGACCAAAAATAAAAAAAGCAGTAGATACACTAACGACAAACAATCAGAAATCCCCAACAGTGAGAGAAATAGCAGACTATCTAGAAGTATCGGAAGAGGATATTCTTGAGACAATGGAGATGGGAAAAAGCTATAAAGCATTATCTGTAGACAGAAAAATTGAAGCAGATTCCGATGGTAGTACGGTAGCAATTTTAGATTTGGTTGGCAATGAAGAGGCTGGATATAATACGATCGATCAACGAATGCTACTAGAAAAGATACTCCCTATTTTATCTGAGCGTGAACAGCAAATCTTGAAATATACCTATTTTGAAAACATGAGTCAAAAGGAAACTGGAGAGTTACTAGGGATTTCGCAAATGCATGTTTCTAGACTTCAGCGTCGATCCTTGCGTAAGCTAAGAGAGGCCATACAGTCAGAAAGTACGGAGGTTCTTGAATAATTATGAAACGTGTACAGGTATCTGTCTTTCAAAGAGCGAAGAAAGGTAATTATTATTGTGGGGACAGTTACTTTTACAAGGAAACAGATAAAGAATTTATTTGTGCTGTGGCAGATGGACTTGGTAGTGGTGAATTTGCAAAGGAATCGTCCCAAATTGTGATTAATATTATTCAAGATAATGCTCATACGTCAATAGAAGGTATTATAAAAAAATGTAACGAACAGTTATATGGCAAACGTGGTGTTGTAGTTGGTATTCTTAAGCTCGATTTTACTACAGGAATGTACTCTTTTTCTTCGATTGGAAACATTGGTATCCTTACCATCGTGAAAAATCAAAAGAAAAAGCGAAATATACCTAATGCTGGTTATTTGGCAGGCTATCACCGTCCCTTTAAAATCATTCAAGAAAAGCTAGAATCAAATATGATGTTTATCATGTTTTCTGATGGAGTTTCGGATAGAGATCTGTCGGAAAAATATTTTTTAAATGAAGATGTCAAGGCAATTACGCAGACGTTTGAATATGTAAGTGAATCTAATCGCCAGGATGATACTACCTTAATTGCTATGCATTATAAAAAGGACTGACAATCTTTGTCAGTTTTTTTGTTGTCTAGAAAAATTAAAATTAGCCCATGTGGATAAAAATGGGCGTGTTGAGCCGTGTCTCAAGCTCCAGCGCCCAGAAACGAGGCGAATTCACGAATCGCCCTAAGCTAAGTCATCATCGGCTCGCAAGCTCACCGTGCTTCCTTTATCTCCGTTGACTCGCTCCGTTTCTATTTGTCGCTTGCGCTTTTGTTCTAAGTTAAGAAAGTATAAAATCAGTGCAATGACTGCGTTAAGCCAAGTAGTTATTTTGAAATGTTTGATGTATATTGGCAATGCTCCGACTAATTACTTCGCTTTCCGTG
>NZ_JAWDHA010000033.1:0-43400 GCF_034190895.1 Virgibacillus sp. M23
TTGACCTGAAGATCCACTTTTTTGAGCGGGTTTTGCTAAAAAAGTTAGCTGAAGGACAAACGCCACGGAAAGGGAAGTGGGCAGCCGGAGTGGTGGTCAAGCAGTAGCTATTATTCCATAATAGCTACTAGAGGAAGCGTAAATCTGAGCATGTAGTGATAAGGACTGAGCGAATTTTGCTCAGTTTTTCTAAATAATACCCTTTTTATCCCATATATAACTGGCAGTAATACTCCCACGTCAAGTAACCAATAGGGATAGGGGTGGGATCGACTGCCAATAAATGTTCGATTAGTTCTAGGGACTTTAGGTCATAACCTTGTGGTACTAACCAACCCTGGGGGATGAACCAAACCTCCACGGATTGAAGTTTTACTTTATCATATTCTTTCTCTCCATATAGCTAGTCATGCATAGGTTAATTCTATAAGTATTATTATGCTCTTACAAGATTTCCTTTTTTAAAATAGGAAGCTGTGATAATCAATACGCAAATTCATCATTTCTATAATCTGTGCGTATGTTTTGAAACTTTGCTTCTTTTTAGAAATAATCTAAGTCTGTATAAGAAAAGGGCTGCTAATTACCAGCCCATTATGTCATTTATGAAAAATATAGTGGGTTATAGCCACTCTTTACACTCGTCAGCTAATCGCTGTAATTCGTTAAAGAATTGACTAGCGTGATATCCATCGCAAACAGCATGATGGACTTGTATTGAAATAGGTAAAAATAATTTATCTCCCTGATTAAAATACTTACCTCCTGTAATGATTGGTAGTAAGAAGGTACCATCATTAAAGATATTTAAGTTAAAACCTGTAAAACTAGTCCAAGGGGTGCAAGAAATAGGAATTGCGTTTTTAGGCGTTTGTTTTTTTGCGCTTATCTCCTTTACATTGCCATAAAGCTTCATATCCTGTTGATAGTTTTTATAAAAGGGATAGAAGTTTACTTCGTATGCTGTCCATATAGTAGAAAACGTTTTATCCTCGTTATGAAATATAGTATAGCTTGGTATCATCTGATCCCAAAATCCCAGTCTTCCTTCTTCATCCAAACAGGTTCTAAATTCAACTTGACAATTAACGACCTTAGTAACCATATAGATAAAAACAGGATAAAACTTAATATTCATTTCACGAGTTTTTGCTAATAACCTTGTAATATCTATATTTGCAGTCATGCTGAACGTACATCTAGTATGATTTAAAAAATGTTCAAAATAAGGTTTTCTTTCCCAAGTATTTATATCAATTACATTAAATGTCATAGTTTATATGCCTCCTAAATTTTTTGAATAAATTTAAGAGGCAATCTTCACGGTTCGCTTCATTACTCACTCACCCTTATATAATGTTATTTATTATTGGTAATATATAACAAAATTAAATAAATGTACACCCTCTAAATAAAATAGATTTATACTTTATCATTTGATGGTAGAAAAAATTAAAATGGTGTAGCGTTTGAAGCTGTACGGATACCTAGATACCTAATTTTGTTATATCAGTAAATATTCTATTGGTTTTGTATTAACTAGTAAGTAAGTGTGATCTAACGTTCTTCAACGAATAATCTATTTGTAGAGTAGTTTTTTATTCTGAAATATACACTTAATATAATCTGTATTACTAAATATCGATCAGTTTACATTAAACCCTAAGAGGTCTATGGAAGAAATTAGCGGTAAGTAGCTGTTTTTTCTTGTAATAGGCTGCTTTTTTAAAAAAGTTAAATTGATGTAAAATTAACAAAAAATTGCAGGGAAATAAGGATACGTATAGAAGTAGTATGTATATTGAAAAAAAAAGGAGGTAACAAGATGTATAAAATTTTATTTTCCCTGCTGCTAGTAACTGTTATATCCGTTGTGGCTTTTGGAAACACGTCACATGCCTCTGAAGCTATTACTAAAGATGATGTAACTCTCTTGAAAACATTCGGACCATACAAGTTTAAAACAAAAGATGGTAAGTGGGACGGAAAAGTAGTAGTACCCTCTGGTGGTGCAGACGTTACGGTAACTGTAAGGAATTTGAATTTTTATGGAGAACCATTGGTGCGTTTATGTAATGCTTCATCGGGAAACTGTACAGGTTTTGGTCCATTAAGGCAGCCACTGCTAACTAGAACTTTTACTAATATGTTACCCGGAACCTATTATGGAGATGTAGTTACTGGTGTGGTAACATCTAGTGGTACCATAAGCTTTGATGTTAGATAAAAGGTGCTTGGATAGATTAAAACAAATGAAAGTTGCATACGGATTTATATGATTGATGTGCATTGAATATAGTGCCCTTTCCTTGGTTGGAGGGGGTGTCCTTTTTATCTTGGAATACTTTTTTCATCGTGATGGTAACACTGATATTGAGGTCAACATCTTCCTAAGATCACCAGCTGGTAACGCTCATAAATAAAAAACCCTCCATAAAAAGGAGGATGAAAGGGAAGGAAATAATAAAATGTGGAATAAATAATCTTGTACATTAGTCTACGTAAAAAGCTGAGATTGTGTTTGGGATATATTAATCATTTTTTGCAAAAAAGAATGGATGGTTGAAATGTACCAATAGCATGGAAGCTTCTACTTTGTCTTGCATATAACTGGCAGTAAGACCCCACTTCCAGCAAAAAAGTGAAACCAATATGGATAAGAGGGGATCAACTGCCAGTAAATGTCCGATTGGTTCAAAGGCCTTTAGGTCATACCCTTGTGGCACGAACAATCAGTGGGTTATAAACAAAACCCCCACGGATTGAAGTTTTACTTTATTTCTTCGTTCACCGCTATATCTCTCCAATATGTGTATGGTCCATTACTTGTTAAAATTGCATTTTTCGGTACTTGTTTAAGTATGAGTAAAAGATTAAGAATGTCGACGGACGATGCCATTGCATTTAGGATTATCAGAAATTTTAATGCTGGTGTTAGGAGTCCTAGCATACCTAATAGCAGTGGCGCAATTATGGAAATAGTGATGAACGGAGCAATGGTGATTAGGATATATCTTGATTTTACGATCTCTTCCTCTGTTATTACAAACCCCCCGAATAACGTTAAACCTAGATATGTTTTATCTGATGTAATAAAATGTGGTATGAATATCAAATGAAAGATTTCGTGAAGTATTAAAAGAAGGATTAGTATAAAAATAATAGGAACGTTAATAGTTAGTGAGATTTTGTCTGCTGTCAGTCCAAACTCATGAAAGGATATAGTGGAAAAGATATGTATGACCCCAATAGAGAGAATTGCAGCTACCATCATCAACGGAATAGATAACAAAATAGCATGGCATAAATGTTTAGGTTCTCTCATTGGAACCCATCCCTTTTTTATTAAATCTATGTGTAAATGTGGGTTGCTTTTTGGCAAGTTGTTTCTTATTTTCATTTGATTCCCTCATTTAGAATTCTTTTAATATAATAGAAGGTAAGCTTTTATGTAGCAGGTTTGCAGGAGAGATGACAGTGCTTGTCTAAGAAATATCTTTATCCCGCATATAACAGGCAGTAAGCCCTCACTTCAAGCAATAAAGTGAAACCAATATGGATAAGTGGGGGATCGCCTGCCAGTAATGTCCGATTGGTTCAAAGCCTTTAGGTCATACTCTTGTGGTACTAACAAGCGGTGGGGGATAAACAAAACCCCCACTGCCTGAAGTTTTACTTTATGCTGTATTACGATTCCGCGGGTAGAGGTGAAGCTTCCTCCTAAGAAAAACGCTCAAAGCAGGACCTACCTTTTCTCCAGCAAGGAGTGTATAGTTCAGTTTCAGTAGCTAGATAACCTTCTAGGACAGCCCTATTGGTTTTACATGGAATCTGATTTTAGTTTAGAGTATAAATGAAGGTCGATGTACCTTTCATCATACTTTTCATATTGTCTAAGGGTACCCTCTAACGTAAAGTGAAGCTTTTCTACTAGTTTAATAGAATTATGGTTATCAGGTTCAATCTTAGCTTCGATGCGATTAAGATTAAACGAATCAAATCCAACCGTAAGCAATTTAGAGATTGCCTCTGTGGCGTAGCCCTTCCCCCAAGATTCCTTTGCTAATTCGTAGCCAATCTCCGCCTTTTCATTTTCCTGATCTAACGAATTAAAACCACATGAGCCAATAATTTGATTTGTTGCTAATTCAATAATTGTATAGCGAATAGCTTTATTATCCTCATACAGCTTATTTAGAAAATGAATCATATCTTGTGCTTGGCTTTCATCAGTAAAACTAGTTATATTCATGAATTTAGTCACTTCAGGATCGGACCAAATGTTGAATAAACTGGCTGCATCATTTGTTTCCATTTTTCGTAAACATAGTCTATCCGTGATTAAGTTGGTAATCAATACTTACCCCTCCAATTTATTTATACTATGGGCTATAAATATTGATAGCTGCGCATCATTCAGTCCCTTCTTGCGTTGAAATTAATTCGATTATACAAGGTTTAAAAAAGTAAGTAAATAGCAACATTAATATGTTGCTGCTAGATAAAACCTATTCTAGATATTTAAGCTATCGTGAGAAAAGTAAGCGAGGTCGCTTTAGAATGTTGAGGAAGTAGGCAATGGAATTAATGAAAAAAGTAAAAATAGAGTACAGTGCACATCACAACCTTGGCTTGTAAGAACAGAACAATATCCTTCACCTAACTAGGAAAGCTAGGTGAAAGACATTTTTTTCTAATTGCTACAGAAGGCCATTGACTCCTTAGGAGTTTTGTTGTGTCCTTAGCATACACTAAGATTTTCTCATTAGGTCAAGCGAATGAATTAATTGAATTGGAACTCAATTGCTTCATCATCCATGATGGAGTGGTAAAATAATTCATCCTTATCAAGTAGCCATTTTTTTTCTTTTTCATCATAAATGACAGTTAGCTTTCTCGTTCTAGTATAGTTTTTCTTATCTTCATCTCTGGATAACCAGCCTAAATCACCATTAGGTTCGTGATAGGTGAGCACAGCGTTTATTTGAAATATATATTGGTTTAATTGTTTATCATATTCGGTGTGTAGCAGTGACTTTTTATTGTATACTGCTTTTAATAATTCGCCTGTATACTTTGGTTCCTTGGCCTTTATTTCTTTTATTCTATCGGCTAATTGCTCTTTAAGCTTCTTCGTAGCTCCAGTTTTTAATAGGGATGCATCTTTTTTAGATAACGCTTGTCGATATTGAATCAATGTATCATTTAACTGTTTGAATAATGCTTCTTCATTCTGTTCTGATAATGGATAGATAGTGTCGAACTGAACATAATCTCCATTGATATAATGCTCTTCACTTTTTGCAGTTCCCCATGGAAATTCTTTTTCAGCGTATAAGGAAACTGATTCATTTGTTGGGAACATACCAATTGACGTCTTGTCTGAACCGACGGTAATATCTGTTTTTTCTCCATTAATATAGAGGGTAGAATCATCATAGATGGAGGAAACTTCCACTTCAGTTGCATCAAGCTCTAATGTATGAATGAGTGTCGAATCATTGGAGTTAAACAATTCCACTTCCTCATCAATACTTGATGATATATAAGAATTCTCGAAGGTAGCAGTTACCTTATGCATACCAGGCATGTATGGTCCAAATTCTTTATGATAGCCTTCTCCAGAAGATGTCCCTACTTTCTCATCGTCAACATACAGGTCAATACCTTCCGTATCCATATATAGGTCGAGATGCATCGGAGAAACCATGATTTTATAATCATCGAAGAACATCCACTTTTTACCATCTTTTACTATATTAACAGTAGCATATGTATTATTTAAAGAAGCTTTGGCCATAGTGCCTGATGATACCGTTTCAACTTGCTCGTTTAAACGATTAATCAGCGTTTCGTGTTTTTTAGGGTGGTTTGCTAGATATTCCAAAAACTGTGAAGCATTCTCCTCTGTTACATTGAATGAGTCATTTACGGGATGAAGAATGCCTTTTAAAGCGTCGACATCTTTCTCGTTGACTGCTGTTTCAAAAGCTTGAATCTCTTTCTCTGGTGTGAATTTACTGTTTCCAACTAAGAAAAATGAAATGATAGCAGCAATCAGGATGATGGTGGAGCATATGATGGCAAGTAATTTTTTGCTATTTGTTTTATTCTTCCCAACTTTCTTCGTTGGTTCTGACAATGGATTGCCACATTCTGGACAAAAATTTTTATTCTGATTCGTTTTATAGCCACAATTTTTACATTTCATGCATGCTTTCCCTACCTTTCTAAACTTATTGCGTGGACGATTACCACAGTATACTAATCGTACCATAATGAATAAAATTGATAATGCCACTTTTTCCCTGTTTTTACCACGAAATTGATAGGACTTTTTGATAGAGGAATGAAATATGAACTATAAACGATAGAAAAATGGATGAATAGTTCCGTCTATAAATGAAGAAAAGTGGCTGTTTTAATATTACAATTTGATTACAATCCGGAAATTCTGCTTCGTCATCATTAGTTATTAAGTAAAATTACCTAGTTAAAAAGAAACTTATATATGGGAAAAAATTCCAAAGTTATAATATATGGATAATAAAGAATATTTAAATTACGATAGTTTTTTCAGATTATGTTTGAAAAATAGCCATAATTGTTTAATTAGGCGTATTTTATTAAGAATTTATCTATGTAACGTACGGAAAAATATCTTGAATTAAAGCTTTCGACAAAAAATACTTCGAATTTAAAGTAATTCCTGAATAACAATAGGTAAAAATAACCATTTTATGGTTTACATCTTATTTTTATAATCGGTTTTTAGTAATATTTAGGGAGGATAAATAAAGTGGTATTAAATCATTAAGTAAAGGTGATTCCAATGAATAAGATTAGTCTGGTTTTATTAACAAAGGATAGTGATTATGCTAATTATTTCTCGAACTTTCTTATTAGTTCAAATCTTAAAGAGAAATTTTCCTCCAAAATTTTCACGGAAATAGATACGTTTAAAGAGAGTACACGTAACAAGAAACAGCACATATTACTAACAGATATGATTATTGATCATGAAAGCTCGGTTACTTTTGATAAAATAATCACGCTTTCTGAAGAACAGATAAGTAAAAAACATGATTCCATTGCATCTATATATAAGTATCAGCCTTTTCATGAGCTTATGTCACAGGTGTTAGCCATGTATTATGAAATGAACGGAAAGCTTGGTTCGGTAATGAACGGGAAAGAAACGGATAGCGTTATTAGCTTCTATAGTGGAAATGGCGGAGTTGGTAAGACGATCTTATCCCTTTGTTTAGCAAAGCATTTAAGTTTTAAAGAGAAGCGCGTCTTCTATCTTAGCCTAGAAGAATTACATAATACATATTTATACTTCAAACAGGATAAACCATCCTCCGCCGAGGTGTTTTATTTTTTAAAAAAAGATAAAGATCAGCTTATTGCTAATATCGAATCGTTAAAGTCAAGAGATGCTTTAACAAACATAGACTACTTCTCATTTCCAGTACTTCCAGAAGAAATGCAATTAGCAACAGAAGAAGATATTGAAACGCTTATACAGGCAATTAGAGATACACAAAATTATGATTATATTATTGTTGATCTTGATAGCTCCATTCATGTACGAAATCGTACTGCTCTTAAGAATAGTGATGAAGTATTCTGGGTTTTGTCTTCGAACGAGACTAGCTTTTCAAGTGCTAATAATGTCATGGAACATGATTTAGTTGGAATTGGGAATGATCGGTCCAATATCCACTTTATTCTAAACAATGTGGGTGAGGAATTGTTTGACGGTTTTGATGCATTTAATTTTAGTATCGAAGCGCATATCCCATTTCATGTCCATTGGCTTAACAAAAGTGAAGAAACAAAGTTACAGGAAGATATCGTTGTCGGTGAACAGCTTTTCAAATTACTAAAAGAAAATACGATTCAATCATCGGAGGTGTCTCCGCAGTGGCAATAAGTGAAACTAAGGATAAGGAATCAGCTCATCAACAGCCCACGAGCAAGGTACCAAAAACGGAGGATGAAATTACGAAGCTGTTAATCGATAAATTAAGGGAAACACTAGACTTCATGCATTCAACTACAAATGACGAGCTACTGGAACTCGTTGAAGAGACAGTGATTGAGTATGCAAGAGAGTCAAAGATTTCCTCAGTTATGATTAAACGAATCGTTGATCGAATGTATCATGCATTTAGAGGACTTGGCGTATTACAGCCAATATTGGATGATCCATCTATAACGGAGATTATGATAAATAATTATGATGAAATTTATATCGAACGAGATGGTCAAGTATCGAATGCAAATGTGAAATTTGAGAATCAACAAAAGCTTGAAGATACGATTCAAGCAATTGTTTCTAAGGTTAACCGAGTTGTTAATGAATCCAGTCCTATTGTAGATGCTAGATTAGAAGATGGCTCTAGGGTAAATGTTGTATTACCACCAGTAGCCTTAAAAGGTCCAGCAATGACAATTCGTAAATTTCCAGAAAAGCCTTTAATGATTGAAGACTTGATCCAGTTTGGTGCATTGGATGAGGACGTTGCTTATTTTCTCGAACAGTTAGTAGAAGCGAAATATAATATTTTCATTAGTGGTGGAACGGGTTCTGGTAAGACGACATTTTTAAATGTATTGTCCAATTTTATACCAACCGAGGAAAGAATTCTTACTATCGAGGATTCGGCAGAGTTACAAATACGCAAAGTTCCAAATCTAGTTAGTCTCGAAACAAGAAATGCCAATACAGAGGGTAAAGGCGAAATTACAATCAGAGATTTAATCAAGGCTTCCTTACGTATGCGACCGAACAGGATTATTGTTGGTGAGGTACGTGGCCAAGAGGCATTAGATATGCTGCAGGCGATGAACACTGGTCATGATGGGTCTCTTTCTACAGGGCACGCGAACTCCGTTTATGATATGCTAAGCCGTTTAGAAACGATGGTTTTAAGTGGTGCTGAATTACCAATTGAAGTTATCCGTAAACAAATAGGATCGGCAATTGATATCATGGTCCATTTATCGAGGCTTAGAGACCATTCGCGTCGAGTAATGGAGATTTCTGAGGTGTGTGGAGTAGAGAATGGTGAAATTATTATTAAACCATTATATGTTTTTGAAGAAACCGGAGAGGACTACAGAGGAAAAATTATCGGTAAGCTTCAAAAGACGGATCATAAGCTGGAAAATACATCAAAGCTAAAACTTACAGGAAAGAACGATGTATTGGAGCAGTTTGCCTAATAGTAGGTGTGCCTGAAGAGGAGGATGATAAATGGACACAAGAGAAATCCTTTCACTTACCGCTATTATTGTTTGTGTAGGAATATTTATTTTCCGTAGAGTCCGAAAGAAAAAGTTGGCAAACATAGAAAAAAAACTGGCAGAAAAGCATGGTGCTGAGGTCAGAAGAAGAAGTATAGAAGCAATTAAAAGAAGGACCATAGGTGGAGAAAATCTTATTGACTATGGAACCTATAAATTGTCGAAAACAGAACGAGTGAAGTATACATTATTAGCAGCTAGTATTATATTTTGTGTAGGAATAATATTTTATGACAGTATCATTGTATCAAGTATCGCTGCATGTCTTGGAATTATTTATCCTAAATTTAAGCGTAAAGATTTAATAAAAATGCGAAAAGATGAATTGGCTTTACAATTTAAGGAAGCAATTAGCTCACTTGCATCATCTCTTGCAGCAGGGCAGTCAATTGAGAATGCATTTCGTGAAACTCAAAAGGACTTAAAATTGCTTTATCCCGATAATGACACGTACATTTTGAAGGAATTAAACTTGATTAACCGGAGAGTTGAAAATGGTGAAATAATTGAACGTGCTATAGATGACTTTGCCAAGCGTTCCGATGTAGATGATATCCGTAATTTTTCAGATGTATTTATTACATGTAAACGAACTGGTGGAGACTTAGTAGAAGTAATCAAACGTACAGCTGATATTATTACAGATAAAATCGAAATACAACAGGATATTAGGGTACTAGTTTCCCAAAAGAAATTTGAGTCTAAGATTATGGCGGTGGCTCCGGTGGGAATTACGGTCATGCTGAAAGTGACTTCCCCTGATTTTGTAGCACCATTATATGAGTTTGGCACATTGGGGCCAATTGTTATGACAGTTGCGCTCGCGTGTATCATTTGTGGACTTTTAATTAGTCAAAAGATTATGGACATAGAGGTATAGGAAGGGTTAATCTATGATACTAAAAAGTATATTGATGGTGATTCTATTAATTATCATTGGCATGAACTTGAAATATAAGAAGGTATATGAATCATTTATTTCTAGTTATAAAGAAGACATTACATTACCTATCATTGCTCCTTACGCATTAGCTATCATTGATAAATTAAACTTGTATAAACGAATGCCGAAATTGATTAATTCTATTCATCAGAAAATGATCATTTTAAAAGGAAGTAAACTATCAGCCGATCATACCAAAATATATTTGGCAAAAATCATCACAACCATAACATTAGCAGTATTCTTTACAATGGTATATGTGGAATTGGACGGTGGAGGTTATACAAATTTAATATATGGATTAATATTGACGGGCATTTTAGGCTTTTACTTAGTGAAGGATTTGGATAAAAAAGTGAGGCAACGAAAGGATTCTATTGTTATTGAATTGCCCGAATTCGTTAATAAAGTCATTCTATTAGTAAATGCAGGAGATACGGTTCAAGGTGCCATAAAAAAATGTGTGGATCAGAATAAACAAAAGGTTTTTGATTCCCCATTATATTTTGAACTAAACGAAGCGGTAAATAAAATGTCAGCAAACACACCCTTTCAGGAGGTGATGAAGGACCTAAATTACAGATGTGGGATTCAGGAGGTTTCCATATTTACGACAACCGTTATGATGAATTATCGCAAAGGTGGAGCTCTCTTAGTTCAATCACTGAAAGAATTATCGGTATCATTATGGGATAAGCGAAAAACGATTACCAGAATTAAAGGGGAAGAAGCATCATCAAAATTGGTATTCCCGATAATCTTTATATTTGGTGCCGTGTTATTAATTGTTATTTACCCAGCAATAGCTATATTTTAATTATTAAATTTATATGCATAGAGGAGAGAGTTTACATGGAAAAAATCACAAATTTTTGGAAGGATTTTTGGAATGATGAAGAGGGATTAGAAACAATTGAAGTGCTTTTAATATTAGCTGTTTTAGTAGCAATTGCCCTCTTATTCAAGGAAAGGATTACAAAATGGGCAAATAATCTATTTGACAATATAGATGAACAGCTTCCAGGTGAGTGATCATGACTATCCGTTTTTTGAGGAGGATTAACAATCTATGATGAAAAAAAACAGTTTATTATCCATGTTCTTAGTATTAATAATTTGTCTAATCTTAGCTGCCTGTTCTGATGATAAACCAAATGAGGAAGCGGAACAGACGGGGGCAGAGCAAACAGAAACAGATAGCAATAATACTGATACTTCTAATGAGAATATACAGCAAGAATCGGAAGATGGAACAGCTACAGAAGAGAAAGACCAAGAAACTAGTAATGATGAGTATGTAGAGCATCAACTTGGCTTGAAAATAGGAGAGACAGGAACCGTTGTAAGCTCACCTGATAAATTGAAATACGAAGTGACATTAAATGAAGTAAGCTATCGTGATGAACTTGAAAATGTACCATCACATGGAAATACATTTGTAGTAGTTGATGTAACTGTAAAGAATGTCGATGATAGGACGTTTGATGCTACTGATATTTTTGAACCTAGTTTAAGAGCAGTCGCATCTGATGAGTATAAGGTACCTATAGGATCTGAAATGATTCAAGGTATTTCAGATATACAGATGATAGAGGGAGAATTAACACCAAGCGATACTAAAACTGGCAATTATGTGTTTCGTATAGAGAAAGCAGATAATTATAACTTTGCTTTTGGTATTGAATCTGATCAAATTACGACCCGAGCTGAATGGGAATTCAGCGAAGGGGAAGTAAAATAAGAGAAAGAATGTTAATTAATAATTAACAGTTGAAATGAAGGGAGTAATCAATATGAAGCCCTTTATGAAGGAAGAGCGGGGAAGCTTTACAATTGAAGCTACCCTTGTCTTCCCTGCATTTTTATTTTTTGTGCTGGCAGGTGTGTTCTTTTGTATTGTTATATTTCAAATGGGCATAGCGAATTATGTAGCACAAAAGGCCACTGCCCAAGTTGCTTATACATGGAATAACTCGAACAAAGATTTAACTACTGGAGAATTTGGAGAAAAACAGTACACTGGCCTTGATGGAGATGGGTTATATTGGAGAGTGACTGATAATGGTGTTTTAGACATGTTTGGGTTGGGTGGCTTGTTTGAGTCAGAGGATAGTGTTAAACGCAAAAAAATACAAAATGGTATTTCAACATATAATGGTTCCATAGAAGTAGATATAGACTATGAAAACTACATTGTATACAGTGAAGTAAAAGCGACAGCAACTACCAATTTATTTATGCCTTCCTTCTTTAAGGATATTCTTGGAAGGGATCAGCTTGAGGCAACTTCTAGTCGAGTAGTAACGGACACGCCGGAGTTAATTCGCACCTTCAATTTTTCCAAATATATATGGAAAGAGTCTGGTCTTGGTAGCGTCTATGATGGAATAAAAGAATCAATTAACAACTTTTTTGGTGGGGGATAATATATGAGTGAAAATAAATTAATATCTATTTGTATCCTAATTATAATAAGTTTGTTTTTAGCGTCTTGCTCTAATGATGAGACAACAGAACAAACTAATCAAACGACTGATACAGAGCAACAAAATGATCAAGATAATACTAATACGTCTGAAGAAGTGGATTCTGATGAAGGTAATCAAGTTGAAAACAAGGATGAACATATTGAAAACCAGTCTGGCCTTCAGATTGGTGATGCAGGCACTGTAGTAAGTTCAGAAGAAAGATATACCTATGAGGCTACTTTAAATGAAATACATTTTCGAGATATAGACGAGATTAAATTATTTAATGAAACCTTCGCAGTAGTTAATGTCACCATTAAAAATATTGATGATCAACCACTTAAGGCAGAAGATATTTTTAGTCCTAGCCTTGGAGAAATAGGAACAAATCAATATGAAGGGCCTGTAGATAATCAATTTCTTCAAGAAACTTCAGGCATTGAAATTATAGAAGGAGAAATTGCACCAGGGGATTCAGTTACAGGCGATTTTGTGTTTGATATCGATAAATTTGATAACTACCATTTTGCATTTGGGACAAAATGGGACCAAATTTTTACCATGGCTGAATGGGAATTTAGCATAGATGAAGTTCAATAGATATCTTAAAAGCAAACTACATGATTAATTACTATGATCGGGGATGACGTGATGAAAAAACTTTTTAAAGGAGAGCGTGGCTCAGTTTCTATCTTTGCCATTCTTATCATCCTCCCAATCTTTTTATTGAATGCTTTATTTATTGATACATTAAGAATCATATCTGCTGAGCGTCAGATTGAGAATGCAATGGATACTGCCCTACGATCAACTATGGCACAATTTGACGAATCGTTAGCTAATATTGGGCTTTTTGGTTATGCTGGTGATCAAGGTGAAGCGAGTAATGATTTTGAAGAATATATAGAAAAACAATTTTATCAAGGAACTGACTTAACAGGAACTCAGAATTTGGCTAACCCAAGTATCGATACTGCAACAGCTTCTTTTGATACATCAAGAAATTTAGTTGATTTAGACGTTATGGAGCATCAAATTCTTGAAAGTATGAAATATCAAGCCCCAGCTCAAGTTGGTAAAGAATTGTATAACCTTGTGAGCTCTGGGGTAGCTGATATTTCCGCTGATGATGCTAAGGCTGTGGAAGATTTAGCAGAAACGTATGAGGAAATTTTTAATCTGGTAAAAAAACGAAATGCAAAAATTGACGAGACGATTGATGATATCAATAATTACATTTCATTTATGGAATCACAATTTGAGATAATTACTGGTTCAGAAGGTTCGGGTGATGAGATTCCTTCCAATATTAATGGAATGAAGGGGTTAGTTTACTATCAAGAACGCTATCAAAAATTGAAAAAACAAGAAGAGACAGATGAAGACGAAGAAGAAGAAATAAATAATTTTGAAGAACAAGTGAAGGATTCAAGATCAAAACATCCTGGCTATTTCAAGAAATTTAGAGGCTCTAAAAATAAAATTTTTGGACTATTATTTGGAAGAATTGGATCACCAGATGATTACATGCCGTTAACAGCAAAAGACTATAATGAACAAATTAAAGAGCTTTTGGATTCCATCAATTTTGATGATTTTGATTTAGATGCTGAAGAAACTGAAGAAATAAATAAGTTAAAGGATATAGCACTTGAAGATGAATTCTTTAATGAAATATATGCCTCAATTGATGAGTTGTACACTCAATTGGAACCTGATCAGTCCATGTCAAAAGATGAAGCGATAAATAGTAATGGGTATGCTGCGTTTACTGTGGGTGAATTAGTAGATGGTTTTTATAAAGTAATTGAAGAACATGAAACACCAGCAAAAAAAATTAAAAATGTATTAGTCGATCAAGAGAAAGAATTTAAAGAAACGCATTTGGTTACTTTGAAAGAGCAACTGGACTCATATTCCACTGCAAATGAATTAGTAGACGATGAGAAATTTAAAGAACAGGAAGAAGAGTCAGATCAATCCTTTACAGAGCTTTTAGATTTGATCAGTGGAGCGAAAAATCTAGCCGATGATCAAGAAAACTATGATGAATTAAGTCGTATTGTTACTGAATATGATGGAATTACAGGTGGGGGTTTAGGAGATGATCCGGATAAAAGCCAGTTTATTAAAGATGCCTTTCATCGTTTTACACAATTTGTAGAATTCGTGCAAGAGTTTCCGCATGGCTTTAGGAATCAATTGTATATTAATGAGTATATTATGGCGAACTATGGAACCAGTGAACCATATGCGTTAGATGACTCAGATTCGTATCTTTATGAAAATAAAAATGCAGAATTTATCGTTTATGGAAGTAATATAGCAGGAGTTAATTATCTTTTGTTTATTAGAGATCTTGCGTTAGTACTATTTGTTGTTAATTTATTAGGGAAAGTTTTAATGGAAGGTGGATTTGCCGGGCCAATAGGGTTTCTGAGAGCTCTAGTAAGAGCTTTTACGGAAACAGTTAGTCAAATTGATAGTCTGACAAATAATAATAAACTTAATTGGAGACCCTTCAAAGTGGGGAATATTAACATGTCCATGCCACTATTTCTAAGGTTATTTATGATGATGAAATCGACTGGTTCCGATTATAATAATGAGCGTTTAAGGCGACTGCAAGCTGCTGTTACATTTGATACGAAGGTTCATTTAAATGATTCTCCATCATATGTAGAGGGAAATGTTCAAGGAGAAGTTAAGCTATGGTTTATCCCTGCTTTAACAGAGTTTTTACCTGCTAGTTTTGGAGATGTGGATGGCGATGTTTATAAGATAGATAAGAGAAAAGTTTATTCATATTAATGAGGAGGGATTTTGATGAAAAAAATATTATTAATATTGTTATTAGCTATCTTTGTTGTAGGCTGTAGTGACAATGGTGAGAGTTCAGACAATGAAAATACCGATAATGAGGACTCTGCTGAAACAGAAAAGGAGAATGATGAAAATGTTGGGGAAAAAAATAAGAAAAAAGATCTCTACCAAATTGGTGAGACAGCAGACATAACCAGTAGTTCTTATGGATTTCCTTATCAAATTACTGTTAATAGTGTAGAGCTTACTACGCAAGATGTAGATGGTCTTGCTTTGGAAGACCTTAACTTCTCTGCTGAAGAAGGTGGGAAATTTCTCGTTGCAAATGTCACGATAAAAAATACTGGTGATAGTCCGTTTATACCTAAGGAAAAAATCTCTGCACAATTAGATGAAGAAGATGCCCCCGGATTTTTAGCTGAAGAGGACCCTTTTCCAGAAAGAAACGAAGAATTAGCTCCTGGAGAAGAAATTACTGGTAATTTAGCGTATACCCATGATGCATTTGAAGATTATGATGTTCTTTATTTAACCTATGAAGCAGAAGATAATGATTATGAAACTAAATTTGAAATACCAATACCAAATGAATAACATATGCTTACCCAAGGGATTGCTTCCTTTGGGTTGGTTATCTTAGTATTTGCTAATAAATCAACCCAAGGGTAGCAAATGAATGATGTGAAAAGAGAGCTTAGGGGGTGATGGCTATAATTCGAAAATTTAGAACAGAAGATGGAAGCATTACACTAGAAGCAGCACTAATTATCCCAATTCTATTAACCTTTATTTTATTTTTAACATCATTAGTAAAGATTTCGATAGCAGAACTGGCTCTAAAAGAAGCAGTCAGTGATACTGCTCAAACCGTAGCACACTACTCTTATTTATCACTTGTTGCTGAAAAAAAGATTCAAGATACAACGGATGGTTTTGTGGATGATTTAAAGAATAAAGCGGGTGAATCACTGGGGAATAATGAAATTGCCAATGAACTACTTGATCAAATTGCTGTTGAAGGGAAAGCATTAATCCCAACTTCAGGGCAACTAATTAATGACCATGCTGCTAAGAGCCTTTATGAAAAAGTGGTGAAGGATAAATATGAAGAAAAGGTAGGCAACTCAGATTTTTTCAGCCCTGGTACAGTTACTATCATAGATCATAATTATCCCAATACTAGAGGAGATTCTGATGTGGTAGTTGGAGCAGAAAATGTACTGAATATTGTTCTTCCTTTCTTTGAGAAGCAAATAACAATAAAAAAAGTAGCAGTAGAACGAGCTTGGTCCGGAGGGGAGTAATGAAGAAGTAGATATTATATTAATTTATAATACCTTTCTTTATATGCGCATTCCAAATTGATTATAAATGAGCGGAGTTCTGGTAGAAAATGTTTATCTATTGCTAACATTGGATGGCTATATCCAAGATGTATTAGGAACCATAGTTGGTGGTGTTGTACTAATAGTTTTGTTTATGTTTAATAAGCTATAGTTGCTTGTGATGAGAAATTATTTGCAGTTATTGAGTGATAATAGGCGTATTATTTACGCTTTGTGATTTTATATATCCTATTATATTCATAGGGTTATTGGAGTTATAGTTTTATATTTACGAAAACCTTTTTTATTAAGTTGACGTTAGTTTTTTACATATTAAAGAAAGTATACAAAAAAGGTCATTAACACCGTTAGATGAGTTAAAAAATAATGGATTAAACCCGTACATATGCTTTATTTCTTGGAAGTTATATATCGTATAAGACTAGGGGCGGTGTAGGAAGGAGATTTTCTTGAAAAAATCATTAACTTTGTTATTAGCAATTTTGTTATTAGTAGCATGTAGTGATAAAGGTGATACTACCAAAGATACTGGAGAAGAAAATAATGAAACGGCGATTCAGCAGGATGAATCGAAAAACAATACTACAGAAACGGAAGAACAGAAAAAAGTTTATCAGATGAGAGAAACAGCAAAAATTACCAGTGATTTATATGATTTTGATTATGAGGTAACAGTGAATGATTTTGATATCCAAAATGAAGTAGATAGTGTGAAAATACAAGATTATATTACTGGTGCAGATGAAGGTTATGGATTTGCTGTAGTAGATGTAACGATTAAAAATATAAGTGACGAGTCGTACGTTCCAAATGAAATGTTTTCAGCGAATTTAGCAAAAGAGGGTGACACTGCGGGAGATATTTCAAATGACGAATTTTTTGAAGTTGGTGATAAAGAGTTGGCTCCCGGAGATGAATTGAAAGGTCATCTAGTTTACGATATACCACTAGATGATTCAAGAAAATACACATTAAAATATGAAATATCATCTGATGAAGAAATACACTTTGTATTACCTAACCCTAAAAAGTAAGTTATTTAGAGATTATTATGAAAAAGATCTGTCTAATTTTTCTTGCTATTATTATGCTTGTAGCAGGTTGTAGTGATAGTGATAATACAAGAGAAAAAAATAAAAATCCTGAGCTTGCAGAAACAGCAAATACTAATCAAGAAGATATTGAACTACACAATGTTGGTGAAACAGTACAGGTGAAAAGTAATAAATATGATTTCACTTATGAAGTTACCTTGAATAGTTATAAAGAGAAGGATGAATATGAAGGGAAATCCGTTGCTGATTTTAATGCAGATGGTGGAGACTTTACTGGAGTTAAATTTGCTGTAGTAAATCTTACAATTAAAAATACGAGTACTGAGCTTTTTATACCTTTTGATAAAATTGAACCCATTTTCTTAAACTCAGCTCCCTTAGGTTTCTTTAATGAATTAACTCCGGAATTAGGAGATAGTTTAAATTCTGGTGAATAAATAACAACTAACTTGATATCAACCACAAATTTTAAAGAAAATAATAGCTTTTTAGTTTTTGAATTTATGACGGATGAAGAAGTAAGATTTACATTAAAGAACGTTGAATAATAATCTTGCATAATACTTAGGGTAGCATTGCTGCCCTTAGGAATAAGATATTTTGATATATTTTATTCCTAAGCATAGCAATGAGGTAGTGGGGAAATGTCTTGGTAGATTGTTTGTTAAACGAAATAGGGGGATACCAATGAAAAAATTATTAGTATTATTAGTACTACTAGCAGTAATTGTAGTAGCAGGTTGTAGCGATAATGATGAAGGAAGTAAAAAAGAGAAGACAGATGCTAACAAGGAGCAAACGACAGAGACAGAAACAAACGATGATAAGGAAGAATATACAGAGGATAAAAAGGTTTATCAAATTGGAGAAATAGCTGAAATTAAAAGTGGACTTTATGATTTTCCTTATGAGGTAACTGTTAATAGCTTTGAATTAATTAAAGAAGAAAAAAATGGGATTAATCCTACAGAACTCTATGGAGGCGAATTGGAACCGGAAGAGTCTATAGCTGTTGCAAATGTGACAATTAAAAATACAAGTGACAAGTCATTTATACCAAGTGAAAAAATATCAGCTCAATTCTTAATAGAAGGTAAAGCATCACAAAACTCTTTTGACCAATTTTTTACGGAAAGAAATAAGGAATTAGCACCTGGTCAAGAGATAACTGGAGATTTAGCATATTTTAATATGTATGAATCTAATAAGGATTTCCAATTAGTTTATGAGTTTAAAGATAGTCAGGAAACAAGATTTATATTACCCAATCCTAATAAGTAAAAGAAGAAATGAAAAATATAATTTTATTTGCAATATCAGATTGTGTTAAAGCATTTGCTACTGTTAGGAGTGGGATATATTGATATATTTTATTCCTAAGCACAGCAATGAGGTAGTGGGGGAACTATCTTGGGAGATTGTTTGTTAAACGAAATAGGGGGATACCAATGAAAAAATTATTAGCATTATTAGTACTACTAGCAGTAATTGCAGTAGCAGGCTGTAGTGACAATGATGAAGGAAGTAAAACAGAAAAGACAGATGCTAACAAGGAGCAAGCGACAGAGGCAAACGATGATAATAATAAGGGAAAAGATGAGGAGGGAGAAAAAGTCTATCAAATTGGTGAGGCTGCACAGCTTAAAAGTGACTTGTATGGTTTTCCATATGAAGTTACTGTTAA
The DNA here is from genome assembly GCF_034190895.1 of Virgibacillus sp. M23. Classification (NCBI taxonomy): domain Bacteria; kingdom Bacillati; phylum Bacillota; class Bacilli; order Caryophanales; family Bacillaceae; genus Virgibacillus; species Virgibacillus sp. M23. The sequence goes on from NZ_JAWDHA010000033.1 coordinate 19,635, forward strand.
TAGTTTTGAATTAACTACTGAGCCGGTAAATGGTGTTAAGTTAGAAGACAAGGTCATGGAAATTGGAGAAAATCACCGTTTTGCGGTGATTAATGTGACTATTAAAAATACTGGTGAAAAATCATTTATACCAAATGAAAAAATATCAGCTCAATTAGTAAATGAAACACTGTCAGAGAACTCGTATGATGAAGAATTTTTTACTGAACGGAACAAAGAACTAAAACCTGGAAATGAAATAACTGGTAATCTAGTATATATGAGTCCACTTTTTTTTGAAGAAGATGTCATATATTTGGCATACGAATTAATTTCTTCTGAAGAAACAAGGTGGGAATTACCAATTCCAGAAAAGTAATTCTTTTACAGCGATAGTACGTGAGAAAGGCAGATAAAGTCTTTCTCACATATTTCAATAAAGTTAGAGAACGGATGAACAGATGTTAAATACTAAGAACGAAGAAATTATAGATAGGAGGTTTTTTATGAAAAGAATATTTATTATATTAATGCTTATTTTTGTTGTAGCAGGTTGTAGCAATAATAATGAAGGAGATAACAAAGAGAAAAAAGATGTTGATAAGGAGCAAGCGACAGAAACAAACAATGATAAGAAAGTATACCAGATAGAGGAAACAGCAAAAATTACCAGTGATTTATATGATTTTGATTATGAGGTAACGGTAAATGATTTTCAATTAACTAAAAAAGTGGATGGAACAACTATTGAAGATTATGTCACTGGAGCTCGTGAAGAAGATAGATTCGCGGTTGTTGAATTGACCATCAAAAATATTAGTGATCGGGCCTATGTACCAAACGAAATGTTCTCAGCAAATTTTACAGAAATGGGCGCAGAAGGTGGTCATACATCAAATGATGAATTTTTTACCGTAGGAGATGAAGAATTAGCCCCTGGTGAAGAGTTAAAAGGTCATTTAGTATACCTCACAAGCGTTGATTATGCTGATACATTTGTATTAAAGTATGAAATGATGTCTGACGAAGAAACACACTTTGAATTACCGAACCCTGAAATGTAATGAACATTGCATGTATTTGAAAAGAACCGCATGCTTGAATAGTGAAATGTAAAAATAAAGAAAAAAGCAGCAGAGCGTGGCTGGGTAGGGAATTAATTTAGGAAGGAGGGAGAAGAATGCCAACACATTTCTATCTATTAATTGTGTTTTTAGGGGTTGCAGCATTTTATGATATCAAATATTCCAGATTACCAAATTGGTTGAACGTTAGTGGTGCAATGGTAGGTTTGTTATTTCATTTATTTTTCAATCAATTGGACGGGTTGTTAAATTCTGTATTTGGGTTATTGGCTGGTGGAGGTATTATGCTAGTCTTGTATATTTTTAAAGCTATAGGTGCTGGTGATGTGAAATTATTTGCAGCAATTGGAGCGATTTCTGGAGTTTTATTTACGCTATATTCCATTATGTATTCCATCATTTTTGCTGGATTCATTGCAATTATTATCTTATTATTTACCAAAACATTTTTAGTTAATATGACGTTAGCTTTCTATCATATTTTTGAATCGATTCGAGATAAATCGTTAACACCACTGGACGACTTTAAGAATAACATTTCTAATCGTTTTCCATTTATTTATGCTGTAATACCAGGTGTTGTAACTTCATTTTATTATATGTATTTGGCTTAAGGGGGAGAATTTCATATGAGTGAACTTTATCAGTTTCATATAACTTATGAACAAGCAAATGGAATGTATATGAAACTACGAAAAACGAAAGAAACAGGGTTTGAACAACGAGATTTTGATAGCCTGCAATTAAAAATGATTCAAGCTAATCATATTCCAAGATTGATTCCGATGAGCTTTGAAGACATCAATGGACGTAGTACGGTATACTATCGGATTGAAGGCTTGAGAAAGTTACGACCAATTGTGAAAGAAAAGCCATTAACAATGCAAGAGTACTATGCCTTGTTTATAAATATTATTCAGGCTTTACAAGATTCAAGCAATTATATGCTGAATGATCAGCAGTATGTTTTACATGAAGATTTTATTTATATTGGCAATGGATATCATCAAGTGTACTTAACATATCTACCAGTGAATGAAATAGCGAATAAGCCAACGATGTATGAGGAATTGAAAAAATTAATCTTGAATATGGCTAGTGAAGTACAGGGGTTAAAAGGTGTTCAATTTAAGATGATTCTCAGCTACATCAAGGATCCCGGCTTTAGCTTGCAAGGACTTAAGCAATTATTAAGTCAATTACAAGGGACACAGCAGCAGCAATCAATAAATAATGAGAATGAAGATGCGAATGTCGAGCAAGATCAGCAGACAACGATCATGAAAAAAGTGAAAAAATTACCACCGCTTACTAGTAAGATGAAAACATATTCCATTTTAATAGGGATCTTAGCCTTGGCAGTTATATGGAAGCTATATGAAAGCAGTCCAAATTCAATTATGTTCGGAGTTTCATCCGTTTTAAGTGTAGGAGTAATTGCGGGTGTGTACGTATATTGGAAAGTTTGGCGTCCAGGTGTAGAGCCTACCATTATAGAGAAGGAAGTAAGAGTCAAAAATAAACAGCGTAAGAATAAGCCGACTATAGCGAAGAAGACGAGTGAAGCTACGTCAGAACATACGAATGATTTACCAGCACAACAAGATAGCGCTATTTCGTACAATCAGGAAGTAGTTAATCAAGTCTTTGCGCAACAGAGTGAAACTGCCTCTACGCTACATACAAATAGTGAAGCGTTAACTACGGATACGTCATCCATATCCTCTAATCAACGAGATCAAACCATGCTATTGGATGAAGAGGAGCTACACGGTAAAAAATTACCGAAAGTAAAGAATTATCTTCTTGTTAAAAGAGAAGAAGCTGAAGAAAGTATTGAATTAGAAAAGGATAACTATATTATTGGTAGAGCTGAAAAAGGTACAGATTATGTGGAAAAAAGTGTAGGTGTCTCTCGTTTACATATTGAGCTTGTTAAACTTTCAGACACGTATGGTATTAAAGATTTAGGATCAAAAAATGGTACGTATATTAATGAAGAAAAGATTATTCCATATAAAATACATGAATTAAAAAATGAAGATGAAATCCAAATTGGTAAGATAATTTATTCGTATAGGGTGTCTAAATAATGAATGCAACGAAGGGTATTGATTTTGGATTATTTACGATGAAGGGTCCAGACAAAAAAATAAATGAAGATTATATTGAATATACTTCGAGCTATCTTAACCAGAATGAAGAAGCGCATATTTTAATTGCTGCTGACGGGATGGGGGGGCATACGTTTGGAGATATAGCAAGCTTCTATGCCGCCAATTATATCTTAAAATGGTGGAGAACTAAGCTGATTAAACATGATAATTCAGAACGTTTTTTAGAAGATTGCCAAGACACAATAGCTGGTATCTTTCATGTAATTAATCAAAAGCTAATCGATATAGGTAAACGAGAAGATCATCATTTAGGAACGACATTAAGTGTGCTAATTATTGTGGATGATCAATATCTTATTTGTCATGTAGGTGATACGAGAATTTATCGAGTGCGAAAACCAATAGCTATTCGTTTAGAGGAAAGTGACGACACTATTGATTTGGAGCAGTCCAAGCGTTTTGTACAGCTTACAAAAGACCATACTTGGGCAAGAATGCAGGTGGAGAATGGGGCCTTGTCGGAAAGAGAAGCAGAGAAGGATGATAAGTCTCACTTATTAACACAGTGTATGGGAGTTAAAGGAGAAATAGATCCATTTGTCTCTATGGACACATGTTCAGAAGAAGAACATTTTATCTTATGTACGGATGGTCTATACTCTTTGTTTACAAAGGAGGATCTCCATAAGCAATTTCAAGAGGGTTTAGAAAGAGAACATTCCTTACAAAAAATAGCGGAGCATTTTTGTAATATGGCAAGAGATGCGAACTACCATGATGATGTATCTGTTCTTATTTTGGGACGTAAAGGAAGATAGATGAGTCATGAAGGTTATCAAGAATCATCGTATTAATGGCAAATACAGAGTAAAAAGCTTTTTTCGTGAAGGCGGAACATCGCAGCTTTATGAAGTTGTAGGTCCGAAAAAACAAATAGCAGTATTAAAAGTAGTTAAACAACCTACGACATTGTTTACGAATCAAATTACCAATGAAGCGAAAATATTAGCAGCTATCGATCATACGAATGTTCCGACATTATTTGATATTGTAACGATTCAGGATCATTATAAAGCAATTATCATGGAAAAATTCAATGGTACGAATTTAGCTGATTTCATAGAACAAAGGAATAGAAGATTTCAATGGGATGAAGTACTCGAAATTGGCAGGAAGATAGCTGATATCATCCAGGTTTTCCACAGGAAGCATCCGTCTATTGTTATACGAGATATAAAGCCTTCTAATATTTTATTAACGAAGGATAATACCATTCATTTAATAGACTTTGGAACTTCCGTTTTTGAAAATGAATCACAACGGTCATCTGCTTTGGGTACAATAGGATTTGCTGCACCGGAACAATTTGAGAAAGGTGTTATTGATAAACGCTCTGATTTATTTTCTTTAGGTGCTACATTATTTTATCTCATTTCTGATGGAGAAAATATATATACCACAACGAATAAAAGTATATTAAATGAGCGCGCTCCAAAATCCTTTGTAAAGGTTATTTTGAAGTTGACAGAGACGGATGCTGAGAAACGATTTAATTCCATTGAACATGTAATAGCTGCACTAAAAAAAGTAAAATTATCTTGGAGAGAGCGGACGAAAAAGTTTGGCTAATAAGAAATAAGGGGTGATATGGTGACTGACCGATTTGAAATAAAAGATGGAAGCTTAAGGAAGACTATGGATACTGTAACCTTCGAAATAGCGAAGGAAAAGACGAATATTTTAGCAGATGAACAATTAGAAGAGTTAAAAAGAGACAGTGAATTATTTTTAACCTGCAGACAATATAATATTGAAGAATCGATGGTTCAAATCCATTATCAAATTGATCATGGATTCAAGTCCTTAACTAGTTATGTATCATCAAATAGGGAATTTAAATGTAAATTAGCACGTAGTATATTAACGGTGGACAATTTATTTGGAACACAATACACGACCTTAGTTCATCCAGATAATATTTATGCTAATAATGAGGGAAACATAAAATTTGCCCATCGAGGTATACGTTCTGTATTACCACCTGAGGAATATACATCATTCCAATTACTTCAAGATTTAAAAAATGTATTTTTGTATTTATTCACTACTGGTAATACGGCCACACATGCAATTGATCAAGATATAGTCCAGCGTATTCAAGCAGCGGCCTCAATAGAGCAATTAAGAAAGGCACTGGAACCTTCTCAGGTGAATCAACAACCTATTACGAATAAATTTGAAGATAAAGAAAAAATAGCTTCAAAAAAATTACCATCCTTAAATCGTTCTAAACTGAAGGTAGAAAGAAAATCGTTAATTATCGGTGTAACTGTTGGTATTTTATTAGGAATGCTATTTGTCTATGCTGGCAAGGTAGTACCAAGCACGAAGGCTGCTTCCGCTACGACTAGTGAACTTGATGAGCAACAGGATGAGAATAAAACATTACAAAAAGAACTAGAACAGAAAGAAGCAATAATCAAAGGATATCAGTTCGTTATTTCTGGTGAGACGGAAGAAGCCATAGCTGCATTGGAAAGTGTCCAATCACTTGATGAGAATGCTAATAAGGTACTGGCAGGACAATATATCCAATTGAATACATTAGAAAGCTTGTCCAAGGCTTTAGATTTGAACAAGTCTTATGAGGGTGAAGTAGTGGTAAAATTATTAGCCCTTAATAGTGAGGAAGCAAATCAAAAAATTCTTTCTATTAAATCGGATCAACCACAAGTTAAGATAGAGCAAGCGTGGTTAAATAAAGACTATAAGCAGGTATTGGAAATTTATAAGGAAATCGCTGATAATAACCGGGCAAAATCTTTAGCCGCTCAAAGTTATATTCAAATAAATAAACCGAAAGAGGCACTTAAAATTGCCAAGGCATTAAAAAATAAAGACCTGCAAATAAAAAGTCTACAAAAAGAAAAAGAGCTGATTAAAGCTAATGACGCTTTAGATAAAGATGAAAAGAAGAGTAAAACCGAAAACATAGATAAGCAAATTAAGAAGCTGAAGTAAAAAGGTTTTATCCCATACATAACTGGCAGTAAGGCCCCATTTCAAGCAAAAAAGTGAAACCAATATGGATAAGTGAGCGATCGACTGTCAGTTAAGTGTCCGATTGTTCAAAAGCCTTTAGGTGATACCCTTGTGGTACGAACAATCAGTGGGGGAAACAAAACCCCCACTGATTGAAGTTTCACGTTACGTGGTCATGTTACGGTTATGCAAGCACCAGACGAGAATGTCTTTGTGTTAGTAGGAAAATAATCTTTGCTGTAAAGAAAATAAGAAAAAAGCGTCCTTACATACTATTCTGTAGGGACGCTTTTTTCATTGTCAGTTATTTGTTAATACTTCAATATGCTTCTTCAGCTTATTCGTCATTTCGTTTAATTCCTCCGTCATTTGTGAGAAGGTTTCTGCTTCTCCTTCCTGACTTTGAACTGCTTGAGCTATATCAGATAATTGCTCAGTAGTCTGTTCAATATTTGACATGATCTCTGCTAATACATTGCTGATTTTATCGGTAGCTTCCGAGGAATCCTGAGCCATTTTCCGTATTTCTTTAGCAACGACAGAAAAGGTTTTGCCATGTTCTCCAGCTCTTGCTGCTTCAATCGCAGCGTTAAGCCCGAGTAAATTTGATTGCTCGGAGATTTTATTAATAAATCCAGTAACATCATGAATTTCACCCGAATTTTTTTCCACATTTTCCGAGTGGGCGGCTATTTGTTGGACGGTTGCGGATAATTCTTCTGTTTGTGAAAGCATCGTATGGGCTTTTCCTTGTACATTATCTGCTAGCTCTTCCAATGATTGAATAATCTCAAGAAATTCATATTCTTGATCTAAGCTAATGCCAATACCAATACAGCCAACGATTTCATTGTTATCAAAAATGGGGATACCTACGCCTTTAAATGGTGCCCCATATTCGGGTGGTGTTTTGATAACGGTTCGTTTACGATTTTTAATTACTTGACCAAACAAGTCATGTTCAAAAAAAGGATCACCAATAGCTACTTTGGCATCCAAGGTTGTGCCTGGAGCGTAGTATAAATACTTTTCTAAATCGACGATGCCGATTAGGATGTTTTCGTTTTGCAAAAGCTCTTTGATTAATGGTCCAAGCTCTACTACCTTTTTAAGGATTTCTGAATCAATTTGAATTGATGTTTGCATGATTTCACTCCATTCTATATGTTTTCTGCGATAAAGGATCGCTGCTTATAAAAATCAGAAAGACAAGCTTCTTCAAAAGCGAAGCCTGCACGGATTAATAATGGTTCTTGATGATATTTACTAACCAATTGCAGACCGATTGGTAGGTTATCAGTTGTTGTACCCACAGGAATGGATAAGGCTGGATGTCCTGTCAAACTAAATAATCGTGTAAATCGAGTCATACATGTGAAAATATCTTCCTCCAATCCATCTGTTTCAACATGTTCAATTCCGATTGGTTTAGGGCTTACAGGTAATGTTGGCGTAGCTATCAAATCAATATCCATTAATACATGATCAAGCTGATTAATAGCTTCCTTTTGTATATTTAAAGCCTTGATATAGTCAGTAGCTCCAATTGCTGTGCCATTTAGTAGGTGAGCTTTTACATCATTTCCGTAGTCATCCTGTTGTGTGTGTAGCGTAGTCTCGTGAATCGATGCACCTTCTGCTAAAGCAATGGTAAAAACGCTGTTGCTTGCAGCCTCAGCAAATGGAAGTTCAATATCAATTATAATAGCACCAAGCTTTTCTAGCTCAAGTAAACTGTTTTGATAGGCTTTTGTAATTTCGGGTTCCACGTGGTCAGTGAAGAAATTAGTAGGTACACCAATGCGCATACCACGAATATCACTTTTACAATGTTCGCTATATCGACGGTCGGTTAATCCTTCCATGATAATGGCTAAGTCAGTTACATCTTGTGTTAATGGACCAACGTGATCCAATGACCAAGAAATACCCTTGATTCCTTTTGTGCTTATGTTATTAACGGTAGGTTTTAAGCCGACTACACCACATGCAGATGCAGGGATACGAATTGACCCACCAGTATCTGTTCCAATCGAAGCAAGACCTAAGTTAGCAGCTACAGCTACTCCTGATCCACCACTTGAACCGCCAGGGATATGATCTGTTTTCCAAGGGTTCTTTACACTGCCGTAGAATGGATTGGAAGAAGTGATACCAAAAGCATATTCGTGTAAGTTATTTTTACCCAAATTAATAGCTCCTGCGGTTTCTAATTTCTGTACAACATAAGCATCCTCTTGGGGAAAGTATGCTTTATCTATATGTGAACCGTTTGTTGTTCTAATTCCTTGTGTATTAATTAAATCTTTATAAGAAATTGGAACCCCCTGCAAAACAGATGATTGATAACCCTTCATCCAGTTTTCTTCCGCAAGTTTAGCCTGTTTTAAAGCATGTTCATCAGAAACAGTAATAAAGGCATTTAATTTCTTATTCACATGTTCGATTCTCTCTAAAAATAGCTTTGTTATTTCAGTAGGTGAGAATTCCTTATTCTTATAACCTATAAGTAATTCTGATATCTTCATTGTTTTTACCATTTAAAATCCTCCCTCGATGTCACTTACTATATCGGATCTCTATGCATAAATGTTAATTAGAAATATCTTTCATAAGCTATATAGGGGAAGCGATTTTATTGTTAAAATGCCCGATTTTATAATGATTCGGTGCAAAGTATAGACAATAGAAATTTTTGTCTTTAGTAAAGAAGGGAATAACACGTAGTGTATTTTTCCAAAAGGAGATTTCTTCCGCATTTAAAAGCCATTTAAAATAGCCATTCATGAAATGAAGGTAAAGGCGACTCGACAAATCAAGCTCAAACCCGAATACTGCCTGATGATCCTCAAGTAACTTAAAGGCATCACAAATGATATTTGTAAAAAAGCATGTTCACATTGGAGGATACTTCTGCACCGTTTAGTAGAGGACTCTGATGTATTGGTCTTTGCAGTTTAAGCAGTTTCGATACACACCCATCTAGATAGGGGATTTAACTTTTTTCTAATACGATTGATTGATCATCGACTGTCCTATCTGTTGGTGGCACCATTGGCCAAATTGCATCAAGCAGGTCTTCTCTTGTAAAGGTCTGTGATGTGTAACTTCAATCAGTGGAGATTTTGTTTATCCTCACTTCCCCATATTGGTTTCTCTTTATTGTTTGAAGTGGGGGTCTTACTGCCAGTTATATGCGGAATAAAAAATATCCCACGGAGAATTGCTCCGTGGGATGGATTGGGATTACTGAGGGTTACTTACAGTTCTCAACTACCTTCCATGGTCCCCAGTCACCAGTTGTTCCTGGTTCATCGCCTTTTGTCCACCATTTGGCTTCATATATATTGCCATTATGTTGTACACGATCTCCGCCAACGTACGTGTCTCCTCCATTCCAAGCAGGATAATCACATGTTCCTCCTTGATCACTTGTAGAGACAGTCAATGGGGCGGCTGAATAAAGCTTTCCATCCGCATCCTTTGAAGAAACGGTAATCGTATAAGAAGTACCTGACTGTAGGTTTTCTAATTTTGTAGATAATGATGCTGTTGATATTTCTTGATTATTAAATTGAATGACATATTCCACAATAGAAGAAGATTCTGTAGGAGCCTCCCATGATAGATCGATGCTAGACGCTGTTACATTACTAGCATTAACATTCTGCGGAGCTAATGCAGGTGGATTTGGATCTCCTCCATCACCTGTGAAATTTAAGTTGTTTGCCAATGTAGTCACTAGCGTTTGATTTACATCTCCACTATAGTCCCAAAACATAGCGCCTGCAAGTCCTTCAGACTTAATGAAATCTGTTTTATATCCAAAGGATTCTTCATCATCATACGTTATAAAATTTCCGTTTGAAGCATTATATAAATAAGGTACCTTTGCTTTGTCATTCCAATATCGTTGGTAACCATTCTTATTTATATAGTTATCTTCTAAATCGCTAAAGTCAAAAGTGCCATTTTCCCAAGTTCCTTCTGTTGCCGGTGAACAATTCTGATATTCTCCATTATTAGCTGCATCACAATCGCTCCAACCTCTACCATAAAACGGTGTTCCTAAAACTAACTTATTAGCTGGAACTCCATCATTTATATGTCGTGTCACAGCGCTTTGTACGTTAAAGGTATCTGCTTTAGGAAGACCTGCAGCTTCTGCGGCTGGATCAAAATAAAGAGGTGCATTATGACCGCTTTGTGTTTGCCATCCACCGTTAAAGTCATACGTCATAATATTAATCCAGTCCACAATGTCTGCAATTTGACCTAGTTCATTGTTTTCAACATATTCATTACTTGCACCCGAAGCAATAGTAAGTAAATACTCTGTTCCATCTTCTGCTTCAGCAGCATCTAATTTCTCACGAACCTCTTGGAGAAGTAATACATAGTTTTGTTTATCTTCTGGACGTGTACTATTTCCAGGTAGCCCACCACTAACAGGATATTCCCAGTCAATATCAACGCCATCAAAACCATAATTTCGAATAAAGTCAACTGCTGAATTGGCAAATTGCTCTCTTGTTACAGGGTCAGCAGCTACATCTGAAAAACGGTTCGACCAAGTCCATCCTCCAATAGAAATTAGAGTTTTTAAATGGGGATTTTGTTCTTTTAGTTTAATAAGTTGCTTGAAATTTCCTTTTAATGGGTCATCCCAATTATCACCTGGATTTGTTTTTTGGGCATCAATCCAAGGATCTCCCATTACAATAGTTCCATTAGGGGCGTCCATATTGCCATTCTCATCCTGACATGCCCATGTTTGTGGATTTGGTCCAGCAGGATCAGGGTTTCCGTGTCGACCATCCCAGCAAATATCTGCAAATGCATAGTTGATATGACTTACCTTCGAAGCATCCATATCCCATACTTGATAGTCTCTACCATATGCTGCCCATGATGGATAGTAGCCAATAATTTTGTAATCGTTTGTCTCTGCTGCTTGAATGAAACTATTCTGTGTTGGCATGCTTGTAAAGACGAGTAAACCAAAGATGAAAAAAATGAAAAACTTGTTTGCTTGTTTTAATAGATTCACTACGATAATCTCCCTCTCTTTTTAAAATACATAATGAGAAGCGCTTTCATAGTTTTGTAAAATCCAACATGCATGTTTTGGTGTATATCTATCATATTTGTTATAACAAATATTTTCAAGTTAATTAACAGAAATATCTAAATTTTGATTCAATAGACCTAAGTTAAGTTTTAACTTTGATAATTGTATTAATATTTCGTCATTAACAAATGAAATAGGGGAAACTATTAAGTAAAGAATCCTAGTATTGTAAAACCGGATAATTCATTACACAAGTTATTAATTGTAATATCAATTAATAACTTGTAATGATGAATCGTTTTATATATAAATTTTCGCCCTATGTATATATTCCTAAGGCAATTGTGCTATAGTTTAAATATATTGAAAATTATAAAAAGGGAGGGGATGAAGTGCAGAAGTTAGGATGTGTAAATGTAAGTAAGGTTTTTAAAGGAGATGGTGTGGAAACATTTGCTCTGGAGAAAATTAATACCTGTTTTGTTGAAGGAGAGCTTGTTGCCATTGTTGGACCGTCAGGCTCTGGGAAATCGACATTACTTAGCTTGATTGGAGCACTGGATGTGCCTTCAGAAGGAGAGATAATCTATAGAAACGAATCTATTCATAAATATAGTCAAAACCGGTTAGCCGATTTTCGGTTTGAGCATATTGGCTTTATCTTTCAACAATTTCACCTATTACCTGCATTAACAGCCCTAGAAAATGTAATGTCTCCATTGTTTTCACGAAAAGTTTCCTACAACAAAAAAGAAAGAGCAGAGTCCTTATTATCACAAGTGGGTTTAGCTGATAAGCTCCATGCTTTACCTTCACAGCTATCAGGAGGTCAGCAGCAGCGTGTAGCAATTGCCCGTGCATTAGTACATGAACCAAGTTGGTTACTAGCCGATGGACCAACAGGGAATTTAGATACGGATACAGGCGAGTTGATATTTGTTTTCAACGTCTGTGATAACACAACGATAGTTTTTGAGTAAATGCACTTCATCAATACCAAGCCATTTAGGAGTTCTAATATCTGTTTGAGCTTCAAGCTCAACTACAAAGTTGTTTCGTACAGCTTTTTCGTCAACGCCTATATCGTCTGCAACATTGGTGAATGTCTTTTCAAAACTGGTTTCTTGAATCCAATTTATTAGTCTATTAGTAACGGAACGAATTACTAGGAATCTATAATCATATTTACTCTCTTTCATATCAAGAATTTTTAAGTTTGGTAGGTTAATTATATTTTCTTCTTTTAGAATACTTCATTTTTACCTATATTATAGAAAGAAATTCAAAAAGAGCTGTCGAAACAGCCCTTGGATTTCGTAAATATCATATCTTTGGTCGAATCAGATGTAAGGGAATCAAAATTTACAAATGAATACCATCCATTTGTGTTATTTGGTATTGGTTCTATTTAATACTTGACAAATAACTAGCTGCTACTTTGTTTAGAAAATAAGTGTAACCCACTTGCCATTTCTCAAGCATATCTCTATGAAAGTCGTCAACGATGAAATGCTCTGTTTGATTTAGAAAGTCTTGCGGTGTTGATGGATGATCTTTTTTTTCTAAAAAGGCTAAATGTTTCTTTACACGATCCAAAACTTTTGAATTATTCGGAGAGAAACCATCTTGTAAGAACTGAATCATATCTTCATTAAATGACTGTGCTTCCATGGCAGAGTCATTCATTGATTCCACATCAATTGTTTTATTCGACAAGTCAAAGTCATATTCTTTTTTCAAGTGTTCATTTTGGTCTTTTAAGACTTCTTGCCATTCTTCTTCAGTTTCAAAACCTTTAAACATAGTTTCCATATCTATATCGACTCCTTCTTTAGCATTTTTAAGAGAGGAATTGATTGTTTTGATTAGACCTTTAAAACGATCAATTTTTTGTTCTAGTAAATATTTTTGCTGAATCAACGTATTTTTCCTGTTGATTTCGCCATCTAATAATTGTTTAATTTCCTTGAGAGGAAAATGCAATTCTTTGTAAAAAAGTATTTGCTGTAATCGTTCTAAATCTTTTTTTCCATATAGGCGATAGCCGGCTTCTGTCGTTTGCTCCGGAATCAAAAGACCTATTTTGTGATAATGGTGTAAAGTCTTTACTGTTGTATGAGCTAGTTTTGCAACTTCATGAACGGTAAACATTTTTTCTTCTCCTTTCAATGCTCTTTATACTAAAGTATCCTCTAAGGTAAGAGTCAACACATTTATTTCACTTTTTTCTTTGAACATCATATGTGAATTTACAAAAGGAAGTAGCTATAACGACACATAAAATAATTAATAAATAGTAGCTGATTGCGGGCGAATGGTTGAAAGTGGATTGTGATGCTCTAACTACCCAGTCAACTGGATTTATTTTTGATAGAATACTTATCCACTTTGGCAATAAATTGGTCGGCATAAAGGCAGAAGACAAGAAAATCAATGGAAAAGAGAAAAACTGCATGACTGTAATCATTGTTGTGTGCTTTTTTGTCAGAGCGGCTATTCCAATTGAAATAGCTCCAATTAAACATGAGAATAATGCTGGTGTAACAAGAAAAAGAATTGGTGGAACTATTCCCATTGGGAGTCTAAATCCCATAAAATAGCTAATAATTATTAGCAAAGTGGATTGGATCAATTGAAACGTGAAAATGTAGACTAAATCACCAATGATGAAAATCAGGTTATTCTTCGGGGCGATTAAATATCGGTTAAATATTCCTTCTCTCATATCATCTAATGTACTCATTCCTAGATATATTCCGCCAAATAGAGCATTCATGATCAAAATTCCTGGTAAAATATACGATACATAATTGGATTCTTCAAACCCACTTACGGAAGATATGCATGAAAATATCGTGCCAAACAGCACTAGGAAAATCAATGGCTGGAACATTGAAATGATAATTGCTATTGGATTTTTCATTAGCGGTGTTAGCCTCTTTTTTGCTAATAATAAAGCGAATGCCATGTTATTCATAGTTCTGCCTCCTTCTCATTAAAGTTTGCTAAATAAACGTCATTTAACGTTGCCTGCTTCAATTCACTAAATTTAATTTCGACATTACTTTGAATTAAGTATTTCAGTAATTCAGATAAAATTTGTTGTCCATGACTCGTCATAATTGTTAATACTGTTGGTTTTATTTCATGACGAACTATCTCTTTTAGGTTAGAAATATATGCTTCTATTTTATGAATGTTGGCCAAATCCAATTTGCGATAGTGGATTTCTATTTGATCAGCAGCAAGTTTATTGATCAGCTCTTTTGGCGTCCCAATATCAAGTATCTTTCCATTGTTGATTAATGCAATTTCAGTTGCTAGGTGATTAAGTTCCTCTAAATAGTGTGTCGTTACAAAAATTGTCGTTCCTTCATTTTGAGAAATTTTTGTAACTATTTGCCACAGAGTAGTTCTCGACTCTGGATCTAATCCAGCTGTGGGTTCATCTAGTAAAAGGATATCAGGGGTATGAAGTAGACTTATCGCTATATCCAATTTTCTTTTCATTCCATCTGAGTAAGTACCAACCAAATCGTTGGATGCCTGAAACAAATCAAATTGCTTTAACAGGTGTTCTCCACGTTCCATTATTTTTGTAGTATTCATGCCATACATTTTTCCGGCAATCCATAAGTTTTCCCAAGCTGTTCCTGTCGAAAATACAGTTGTTTGTTGGAAAGTGACGCCAACTTTTTTTCGAACCTTATTCACCTTGGAAACAACATCTAAATTCGAAATTTCGACAGTACCCTCATTTGGCAAGGTCAAAGTAGCTAATATACTGGTCAAAGTAGATTTCCCTGCACCATTTGGACCAATCAGTCCGAAGATAGAACCTTTTCTCACTTTAAGAGATACATTATTTAAGGCTACCTTTTTGCCAAAAGATTTGCTAACATCGTTTACAGTTAGTTCATACATATTCTTCCCTCCTTATTTCTTATAAAAGGAACTATAAGCTATCCTCTTAGGGGAGAGTCAACCATCAAGTATTCCTTTATAAAAGTCGAATTGGAATGAATTTAACCAAGCTGAAGAAATGAATCTGAATTTCATACATTATTCTCATTAACACTGGTCACGTCCAGCGTAAAAAGTAAAAACGCCCAAGTGAAAACTTGGACGTGATTCTTTAAATTTGCAGATATTTTAATACAATTATGATTCGAAAGTAAAAGTTTTCATAACGAAAACTACATTAAAAGTTAATCAGTTTCATGGATACAGAAAAAATAAATGATATTACATGCAATTTATGATTTTACACACAATTATCCGATTTACGATGCTATGAACATTAATTTATTAAATAGGGCTTTCAATACTATACTCCGAATACCTTAAATGATTTAATGTTCTTGCAGAAATTTAAATAAATCATCTCTATTGTTAGTTTTATAAACCTTGTCTTTTGTATCAAATACTATAAACGTAGGAGCTTCCTCTATTTCTTCCAATCTTGCATCTTCCATTGTTTTTTCTTGAGTAAAAGTCTTTACGTTATTTATATCATTTTCTTGTAGCTCCTCAAAAGTAATTGCGTCATCAGAAACCACATATAAAGCATATTTCCCTTCTTCGTCAGATAAAAAACTAGCATATTCCTTGTTCTCTTCTGACTCATTACAGGCAGCAAATAAAAAGCTGATTAAAATAATTATGAAACAAAACTTTTTCATAAATAACCCCTACCAATTCCATATTAGTCATTTCATGTTTTATTTATATTCATTATTTAGAGATAAATGCCAGGAATTGCTTGGGTCAGTTCTATATATATCTACATGACTGGTTTCTCCGACGTGAGGAGCCCATGCTGAAACACCTTTCGAGTTAACAGGTTCCCAATACGAAGGAGCATCAAAACCATAACTACCTGCATAACTAATGTCACGATTTATTGTTTGATTTTCGTATAGCTCATCCCTACTCTGCCCTACGGTACCTTGGATTGTATAAGGATTTGTTAAGGTAAGACTTGAATCTTGTCTATCCCAACCACCTTCAGATCGAATCAATCTCCAATAGTCGGTACCGGAATAGGTAGATTTCTCAATATATATTGTTGAGGATGCACGAACGCCATATGAGTCATCCCATTTACTATCTCCACGAGAGCCATCGTAACTGGCGATTAAATTAACTGCATAAGTTTCAGAGTTGTCACCATTAGACATGGTTCTTTTTTCTATTAATTGCGCAGTCATATATTCGGTAACATCATATTCAATGATATTACCTTTTGATGTTGTAACCTCTTTGGTGTATTTGTTTACACCAATCCCTTCAACATCTAAATCAGTTTCCCCTTTAGATGCTCTTTCCATTATTTTTTCAGCATTTTTAATTTCACTAAACTTTTCTATGCTCTTTGTAGAACTAACTTCTGCACTTCCAGAGGTGGGTAATAAAAAGGTAAAACTCAAAACTAGAGCCCATGACATAATACTAAATGTATTTTTCAAATAAAACCTCTCCTTTAGTTTAGTTAGTGATTGTTCTTTTATAAAATTAGCACAAAAAAACAAAATTTAACAAATAATGTGATATTTATGCAAATTGATGGATGAAATAAATTCCCGTTTCTTAACGTATATTTTCTGCGAAATGTTGGTGGTACCTTATATTATAATTTCCTTAACGTTGTAAATCTGGACAGCTCCTTTATTCTTGCTGCAAATGCTCAATGATTATTTATAATTCAAAAGATATAGATGAATAGAAGGAGTAATTTCCTGAATGGGGGAAAAATATAGGTCTTTTTTATCGGTGTTATTATTAGAATAATTAAAATAGACAGTTTTTTGCTAATATTCCACTACATTTTTCCCTCTTTTATCGGTAAAACCGACAGTCTATTTCATAGTAATCCCCCGATTTACATGCTAGATTTGCAGGTGTACTCTAAGTAATAAGAAGAGCAACAAGGTGTTTTAGTTATAGAAAAGTCGGGTTAGTGTACGGAAGTATCACAATAGGCTGGAAATATGTTAAAGGTATCCCTGCTTTACAAGTAGTAACTTGTTTATCCCAGATATACTGGCAGTAAGCCTCCCACTTCCAGTAATAAAGAGAAACCAATATGGATAGTGAGGGATCAATTGCCAGTTGGTTCAAGGGCCTTTAGGTGATCCCCTTGTGGTACTACCAATCAGTGGGGCATAAGCAAGATAGAATCAAATGAGAAATAGAACAAAATAAACAACGAATGGCAGAAGTACTACAAACGGTACAAGAATATTTACGATAGTCTTGCCAATTAACTGGGATATACCTACATCGAGCAAGGAGTACAAGCTATACAGAAGTCTCAAACCAATGTGAATCAGGTGGTAGACATCTAGGAAGCTGATCGACTCATTGAATTAGCTAAAAAAGTAATAAATCAACAAAAAACGAAGAAAAGGCTGCATCTCTCCAAAGATCTCGTGTCAATATCCAAATAATTAGTAAATCAAGGTGGTGAAATACTGTGAAGAAGTTGATACATCTGTTACGTAAATTCATGTCATGTTTGCTAATTGCTATGATCATTATCTTTGCATTTGCGGTTATAACTTCAAAAGTGAAAGGAGAAGAATCGACCATTTTTGGTTATCAAATAAAATCCGTATTATCTGGGTCGATGGAGCCAACCTTTCAAACAGGATCAATTATCGCAATCAAACCAGGAACAGAGCAATCAATGTACAAAAAAGGTGATGTTATCACGTTTAGAACAAAGGAAGAAAAAATGATTACTCACCGTATTGTCGAGGTCAAACAAGCAGAAGAACAGCAGGTATATACGACAAAGGGTGACAATAATGACGGTGTAGATGTGGAGCCTGTATTAACACAAAATATCATCGGAGAGTATACAGGGTTTACTGTTCCTTATGTAGGATATCTTTTAAACTTTGCAAAATCGAAAGTAGGTACAGCGGTATTATTAATTGTACCAGGTGTAATCCTGCTACTCTACGGACTCTTTTCCATGTTCCAAGCAATTAGAGGAATAGAAGATCCAAAGAAGGAGCAACCTACGTAAATGTTTCTCAATATTCGGTTAATACTCTTGTGTTTTACAAGCATGGGGGATTAATAAATAATAAAAGGGGAGGAAGTTTAATGAGTCTGAAGAAAAAGTTAGGCATGAGCGTGGTGACTGCATCATTGGGGCTATCATTAATTGCTGGAGGTACTTACGCATATTTTAGTGACACAGAGGTAACAGATAATACGTTTGCAGCAGGTACACTGGATTTATCTGTTGATCCAACTACGATTATTGATATTACTAATTTAAAGCCAGGAGACACGATGGTAAAGGAATTTGTACTTGGTAATGAAGGATCACTCGATATCAAAACTGTGAATCTATTAACTAATTATGAAGTGGTAGACGCTTCTGGAGATAATGGAGGCGACGATTTCGGTCAGCATATTAAAGTTAACTTTATGTGGAATTGGGATAAAGAGAGCGAGCCAATTTTTGAAACTACCTTGTATGAGTTGAAAAACATGGATCCAGATGTAGTGAAAAAGGATATATGGGATCCATTATGGGAACAGCATGGTGGTCTAGATGTGGGAGACACGAATGAGCTTTGGGTAGAATTTGAGTTTGTTGATAATGGACAGGACCAAAACATCTTCCAAGGTGATCAATTAAACCTTGAATGGACATTTAATGCTACACAAACAGATGGTGAAGAAAAGTAATTATCTTTTCATTCTATTAATCTATTAAAAGAGGAGAGGATTCGTCTTGAAAAGAAAACTGATTTCTTCAACGTTGGCTCTGACAGTTGCTTTTGGAGGATTTACGACAGCGGGAACTAATGTCTTCGCACAAGAAAATGTAAAAAGTAAGATAGAATATAATGAACAATATAATACGCCTTCTTATATCATTGAAAACTGGAAAGCGCCGAATACTTTAGCTAAAGCAAAAAAACTATCTGAAAAGGAAGTTGCTTTTGCCTACCTTAAGTATCGTAGCAAGCAATTGAAATTAGAAGGGAATATGAAAGATCACTTTAAAGTGGTTGAGGAAGAGAAAGATAATGAAAATGGTACACATCACATTAAGCTTATTGAACAGCATAACGGGGTTCCAATATATGGATCTGACCATACCATTACCTTAGATGAAAATGACAATGTAAAAGCTTACTTTGGTCAAGTAGTACCTGATTTAGCAGAGAAGGACATTCCTTCAAAGGCTTCGATTTCAGGTGAGGATGCAGTCGAAATTACCAAGCAGGACATTGAGCAGGAGATTGGCAAAGTAGAACATTATGATGGAGAGGTGACAAATGAACAGTTCATTTATGAACATGATGGGAAATTTTATCTTTCGTATCTCGTAAAGGCTTCAACGTCGAAACCAGCTCCTGGATACTGGCACTACTTTATAGATGCAACGAATGGTGAGATTATAAATAAAGCAAATGCAATTGATCATGTAACTGGATTTGGTAAAGGCGTGTTTGGTGATAAGAAGAAGTTTGAGATTGCTTTAGGAGATGACGACCAATACCTTCTTTTTGATGAAACACGAGGGGATGGTGTGCATACATTTGATGCACAAAATATGGACTTCTATCTCTTCCATCTCCTATCCATATTATTAGGGTATACGGGTGAAGAAATAACTAGTGGTCATAAGTACTTTAATGATCCAGCTGCAGTCGATGCTCATGTGAATGCTGGAAAGGTATATGATTACTACTTAGAAACGTTTAACCGTGACTCTTTTGATGGAGAGGGTGCCAAAATTATTTCCTCTGTTCACGTCGGAGAAGCTTGGAATAATGCAGCCTGGAATGGAAAGCTAATGATGTATGGCGATGGTGATGGTCGTAATTTCTTGCCTCTATCCGGTGGACTTGATGTGATTGCCCATGAGCTAACACATGCAGTTACAGATAGAACTGCTGGCTTAGTGTATGAAAACGAATCCGGTGCATTAAATGAATCTTTATCCGATATAATGGGTGCAATGGTTGATCGAGATGATTGGCAGATTGGTGAGGAAATTTACACACCAGATATTGAAGGGGATGCACTGCGTTCGATGAGTGATCCTACCTCTGTACAAAATGCGATTACTGGCCCTTATCCAGATCATTATAATGACCGTTATACTGGAGAAGAAGACAATGGGGGCGTGCATATTAATTCAAGTATAAATAATAAGGCAGCTTATTTAGTAGCCGAAGGCGGAAACCATTACGATGTAACAGTAGAAGGAATTGGTAGAGAAAAAACAGAACAAATCTACTACCGAGCACTAACGAAATATTTAACTTCTACTTCTGACTTCAGTATGATGCGTCAAGCGGCAATTCAGGCAGCATCTGATCTATATGGAGAAAACTCATCAGCAGTCGAAGCAGTGAATCGGGCTTATGATGCGGTTGGAGTAGAATAAAAGAATAAATACACTAGAAAGCACTGCATCTCTAAAATGAGAGTGTAGTGCTTTTTTACAGTCTAGGAAATTATAAAATTTGCCCATTTGATAAATAGGCGTGTTGAGCCGCGTCCAGATCCAGCGCCCAGAAACGAGGCGACTTCACGAATTGTCCTAATCTAAGTCATTATCGGCTCGCAGGCTGACCGTGATTCCTTTTTCTCTGTTGACTCGCTCTAGTCGCTACGTTTCTAGTCGGGCGCTTGCGCTTTTGTTGCAGATTTTTAATGCTGATTACTTAACATATGATGTGCTAATTGGACTGCTTTATCTAATTGATTTGTTTTATCGTAATAAAAAAATAGCTCTTTTTCATAGACGTTTACAGAATAGACGTGTCCATAATTTCTGAAAAATGGTAAGGCTTGTTCTTCAAGATAGGAATAATATTGCTCTTGCTTTTCTTGTAATTTGTATAGTAAAAGAGTAAAAAGATAGCTATAGAGTAATTCTTTAAGTTCCTCAGATACAGCTAAACCTTCTTTCGATAATTTCACCAGTTCATCTTTCGTTAATAGATTTCCCTTTATACATGCTTGAATATATCCCTCTAGCGAGTTTAAATATTTTTTTGATTTTACTTTTTTTATTTTCATTGCATCCTTAAACAAGGTGGCAGCTAACTGATAATCCTCCATTCTAAAATAATCATTAGCCAAATTGTGTAAGACAATTGCTTTTCTTGTTACGGTATGACAAAGTTCACAACTCTTAATAAGCGACTCGTATTTTTTTAAGCGAGCTGTGAAATTTGATTGTACATGTTTATTTTGGATAACAAGTAGCAATGTCTCTGTATCTATAACTCGTAGAAAATTATTGGAGCTCTTGAAATAATGTAATGCTTTCTCGGCATAGGAATAGGCCAATAGGTCTGTATTATTAAAGTAATAAGAGATTGCTAAATGATAATAATAATCTGTGTTTTGATATGTATGACTGTTAATAGATTTTAATGCATTAATTGCTTTCAGGTATTCTTGTTTTCGGATATAATAAATGCCCCAAATGTGGTAAAGCAGTCCTGATTCATATGGCGAAAGTTTCTGATTTTGTAATTTTTTGATTATTTTCAATGTACCTGGATCATTTTCTTTGCTAAGTAAGAAACGAGCTTTCAGAAGTTTATATAAATTATTGTAATCGGAGATATAAATTAATTCACTTTCTTCTAGCTCTGCTGCTAAGCTATCTGCCTCTTCCTCTTGCTGCATAATAATAGACTCATGCCATTTCTCTAATTTTTGTTGGATGGCTTTAAATGTGCGAATTTCTTCATGCATAGATATGTTAAGTCGTTTCGCTAATAATTCCGTTATATCTTTTGAGAAATGCGTTTGTCCAAGCTCAATTTTACTAATATGGGTAGCAGAGCAGATATCTCTTCCCAGTTCCTCCTGTGTTAATCCAGTCCTTTCGCGGTAGAACTTAATAATTTTGCCTTCATACATCATACATTTCCCCTTCTTAAAGTAAAGATTATTACTATCTGACTTGTATTCTCCCTTCTTATAAAAATACGTTTATCATCGTGTAATAGTTTCTCGGTTATGAAATAATTAATGTGAAGTATTTTTCTCCCTATTGGCAGTAAACTCCCCCATTTCAAGCAATAAAGTGAAGCCAATATGGATATGTGGTGATTGACTGCCAGTAAATGTCCGATTGATTCAAACACCTTTAGGTATCCCCTTTTGGTGCTAACAATCAGTGGTGGAATAAACAAAGCTCCCACTGTTTGAAGTTTTACTTTATCCTATTACGTATAACATTACCAAAGCCTGAGCATGTTTTCACGTAGATTTATGGTTTTCGTTTTAATCATAAAAGTTGAAATTCCATTGGTTTCCCCTTATCTTATTATCAATACGTCGTTGAAATAGAAGGAGACGCTGTTAGATGTGTAATTCATTGCGTGAAGAAATACAATTAAAATTACAAAATGGCGAATATCATTGTGAAAAGGAACTGACACTTTCCATTTTAAGTGGGAAATGGAAGGTAGTGATTCTATGGCACTTAGGTGTGGAAGGTCCACATCGATTTAGTGATTTGCAGCGATTGTTTGAAAATATATCTCATAAAACGTTATCCAATCAGCTGAAAGAACTCATAGAGGATGGTATCGTTAGTCGTAAAGTCTATCCAGAAACTCCACCAAAAGTGGAATACTCTATGACAGAACTAGGCTATACCTTATTACCAATTGTAGAATCGATGTATGATTGGGGGAAGAAACGAATCCAACAGTTAAAAGAAGAAGGAATAATAAAATAACATAAAGCTAGGGTATTAGCTTGCTTTCAGTGTGTGATATATACGCTCTTAAATTAGACAATTTATTCCCCATATAATTGATATAACTGGCAGTAAGCCCCCATTTCAAGGAATAAAGTGAAATCAATATGGATAATGTGGGATCAACTGCCAGTAAATGTCCGATTGCTTCAAAGACCTTTAGATCATCCCCTTGTGGTACGAACAATCAGCGAGGATAAACAAAACCCCGCTGATTGAGGTTTCACTTTATACATTAAAAAACCAGTAGTCAGTATAAAAGGCTGGTTATATCAACCTTTCCTAGTAGTCTGTGAAATTATAGGAAATGATTAAATTAGACCATGTGGATAAATAGGCGCGTGTTGAGCTGCGTCCAGCTCCAACGCCCAGAAATGAGGCGACTTCTCAAATCACCCTACTCTAAGTCATCATCGGCTCACAGGCTCATTGTGATTCTTTTACTTCCGTTGACTCGCTCCTACTTTTCTATTTGGGCGCTTGCGCTTTTGTTCTAAGTTAAGAAAGTATAAAATCAGTGCAATGACTGCGTTAAGCCAAGTAGTTATTTTGAAATGTTTGATGTATATTGGCAATGCTCCGATTAATTACTTCGCTTTCCGCGGGCACGGCCTCAACTAACTTTGCAAAGAAGAACACGTTGCAAAGTGGATTTTCGGCTCGCGCAATTCCCGCAGGAGTCTACGTAATTAGTCTCCGCTATGAGAAGGT
>NZ_JAWDHA010000034.1:0-40191 GCF_034190895.1 Virgibacillus sp. M23
TTAGTTGAGGCCGTGCCCGCGGAAAGCGAAGTAATTAGTCGGAGCATTGCCAATATACATCTAACATTTCAAAATAACTACTTGGCTTAACGCAGTCATTGCACTGATTTTATACTTTCTTAACTTAGAACAAAAGCGCAAGCGCCCGATTAGAAACGTAGCGACTGGTGGATAAAGGAATCACGGTGGCCGGAGCTGGACGTAGCTCAACACGCCCATATTTATCCACATGGGTTAATTTTTAATTTCCTTGACTACAAAAAAATGCCTTACCATACGGCAAGGCAACGTATATTTTGTGAGATGGTTATTCCCAAATAAAGTGTCTATAATCTTCACTTAGCTTCAAAAATTGATCTCTGTTTCCCTCATCAATCGAATTATTAATATTGTCTTCCAACAATGCTTTATTATAATTAAAGCATAACTCATCTAAAAGCAGACGGGATGAAAAACGAAGCTCAAATGGTATTTCCCGCTTAGCTTGAATCTTTTCCCCACTATAACGGTAAAACTGATAAACTGTTTTCTGCTTTTTCATGGAACACTTCCCCCTTGTTCCTTTTTACTATTATCCTAAATTTTTTGAATAATTGCAATAGGTAATGTAAAGAAAAATTAAAATATTTATTTCCTATTTTTACCTCATGAAACTTACTTAACTCCATTCAATAACTATTGATAGACGCTTCAATGTTTCTCTAGACTCACCACATACAACTTTGATAGACTATTTAAAGTAAAAACAGCGGTCTTTAAATAGATGTATCGGAGGCTATAAGCATGAGTCATTCGGATAATTTAAAAAAAGCGGAGAAAGGTGCCTGGATTAGCATCTTTGCCTATATTATTTTAGCAATCGCTAAATTAATTATTGCTTATAAGGGTAATTCAGATGCATTACGTGCAGATGGGTTAAATAATTCTACAGATGTGATAGCCTCTATTGCAGTGCTAGTTGGTTTAAAAATCTCTCGTAAGCCACCTGATGAGGATCATCACTACGGTCACTTTCGTGCAGAGACGGTTGCTTCTTTATTTGCTGCATTCATTATGATGTTTGTAGGTTTGCAAGTCATTTTTGATACGTGTAAAAAAGTATGGATGGGCAATTACTCCCAACCAGATATGATTACTGCATGGACAGCATTAGGCGCTGCTTGCATTATGTTGCTTGTCTATCTGTATAATGTACGGCTCTCAAGAAAAATTGAAAGTAGCTCCCTCTATGCTGCCGCACAGGATAACCGTTCTGATGCACTTGTAAGTATTGGAGCGTTTATTGGTATCATTGGTGCACAGTTTGGGTTATTTTGGTTAGATCCATTAGCCGGATTAATTGTTGGATTAATCATTTGTAAAACAGCATGGGATATTTTTAAGGATTCCACCCATACATTAACAGATGGATTTGATGAGAAGCAGATTAAGAAGATTCGAACAAGCATCGAGAAAGACTCTGAGGTCAAGGAGCTTATTGAGGTAAAGGGACGTATCCATGGAAATCAAGCTTTCATCGATATTACCATTCTTGTAGATCCAACATTGAACGTAGAAGAAAGTCACGCTATCACAGAGCGATTGGAAAACCATCTTTATAAAAAACACAATATTACCCATGCTCATATTCATATAGAGCCTTATAAGAAATAAATAGACATACATTTCGAATAAGTTATCTATGAAATAAAGAGAAATTTCTACCCCTTACTAAGGAATAGGAACAAAGGCTAAAAACCATTATAACAAAGGTTAAGCCTTTGTGTACCTACATTCAAATTAGCTTAACAAACCAAAACTCTCTGCAAGTTATACCAAATCAACCATAGGTTAGGTTAAGACATAGACTGTAGCTATTGCTGCCATAACTACAAGAATGATGTTGACACCTAAAAAAGCCAATACTATAGCAACTAGACCTCCCAGTAATCCAATATGAGGCTGGTCTGGCCGAACGGTCATAATCCCGGGGAAAATGAGTGCACCTAATGCAGCATAAGGGATTGCATTTAACCACCTGTTCACCCAATCTCGAAATTGTAATTTGTCTACAATAAATGCTGGAATCATTCTTGGTAGCATCGTCACTAGTGACATACCGATAATGATAAGTAAAATCATGTCTCTTCCCCCCTCAGCAGTACTATTCCACTCATACCTCCTAAGATCGTTCCTAATACAATTGCCCAGCCTGTGCTCATACCTACTTGGACACATAATGCATGAATAAGCATAGCTATAATTGCAATACCTCCAACTTTTAGCTCCTTTTTAACCGATGGAATAAGTAAACCGATAAACATTGCGTATAGAGCGATTCCCATACTTTGACTTAATTTATCAGGAATGATTTCTCCAAGCATACCTCCTATGAAAGATCCAATAACCCATGATAAATAGGCGGCCAATATGATAACCGTATAAAACCAAGCTCCTTTTTCCATCTTTGCTTCCTTCGTATGTAATGAGGCGACAGCAAACGTTTCATCCGTTAATCCCATAGATAAAGGAAGTTTCCATTTTAAGTCAATGCCTCTTAACCGGTTCATAAAAGATAGACTCATTACAAAATGACGAAAATTCAAAACAAATGTAGCTATAATGATTTCAATAGTTCCTGTCCCAACTGCAATCATATTTGCTCCCATAAATTGACTTGCACCTGCAAATACCATCACACTCATCAATGTTAACTCAGATACCGACATACCTGATTGCTTAGCTAACACACCATAAGTAATCGCAATAGGTAAGTAACCAACCATAATAGGGAAGCCACATGCTAATCCTTTTTGTATCATTTGTATAGATGATGTATTATTTCTACTTGCTGCTTTTGCCATCAATTTTTCTACCCCCTAGTACAATTCCTGTTATTATATCTTATATTTTTAAAATTAAAAAGATTAGATCGTTGTTTTTTTATATTGACAAATCGAACTTTCCCCTTTATATTCAATATTAATCTTTTTAAAAATTCATAGGTGACTCAGAATGCGCAGTAAATGCCTTCTAAGCAGAAAAAAGAGACAGAGTGGTTGGTGAAAACTCTGGCAGGAAAAGCATTGAATTACACATTCATGAAATAGAGTCCATAACAATGAGAGGCTGAAACTTGTTATTTCAGCAATCAGGGTGGTAACGCGGAGTCAAGCTTCGTCCCTAGTACAGGGGACGGAGCTTTTTTTATTGTCTAGGAAACTATAAAATTTGAGCCTGTAGATAGATTTGGGCGTGTTGAGCCACGTCCGGCTCCAGCGCCCAGAAACGAGGCAACTTCACGAATCTCCCTAATCTAAGTCATCATCGACTCGCAAGCACATGTGATTCCTTTAACTCCGTTGAGTGCTTCAGTCGCTATATTTCTATTGGGGCGCTTGCGCTTTTATTTTATTTCAAACAAGAAGGAGGAATAGTTGATGTTTCCAATACAACCAAAGCATCATCCATTATTATCAGAGGCTATTATATTTTTCATTGTCATTATAGGTAATATCAGTTATTTCATTATTCGATTGGGAACAGTACCACATATTCCTATATTACTTGGTATCTTCCTATTAGTCGCATATGGAATAATTAAAAAAATACCTTTTCTAGAACTACAAAATGGGCTTATAGAGGGAGCAAGAACAGGAATGGGTGCCGTTTTTCTATTCTTCCTAATTGGTATCTTAATTAGCAGTTGGATGATTAGTGGTACAATACCTGTACTTATTAATACTGGATTTTCTTTTATTGGAGGTACGTGGTTTTACGCCATTGTCTTTGCAATTACAGCAATTATCGGTGTATCAATGGGAAGTTCATTAACAACTACAGCTACGATAGGTGTTGCATTTATCGGGATGGGAAGTGCTTTAGATGCATCGATGGCTATCACTGCTGGAGCCATCGTTTCAGGAGCGTTTTTTGGAGATAAAATGTCTCCACTTTCCGATACAACCAATTTAGCTTCCACAGTAGTAGGGGTTGATCTGTTTGATCATATTAAGCATATAAGCCTTACAACGATACCTGCTTTTGTTATTTCCTTTATTATTTTTGCTATTTTGTCACCTGAAGAGACGGTGTCGTTTCAAAATGGTGCTGCATATCAACAAGCATTACAATCAACTGGATTAATGGCATGGACATCTTGGTTACCATTAATTGCTCTCATCATTTGTACCTTATTAAAAGTACCTGCCTTTATTTCGATTGCAATAAGCAGTTTAGTAGCAACGGTATTCGCTCGTTTTATGAACGGCTTATCATGGAATGACATATGGTCTATCTGGTTTAATGGATATACAGCATCTACTAACTTTCAACCAGTAAATGACCTGCTTACAAAAGGCGGTGTCAATAGTATGCTTTTTACGATATCCCTTGTTATTCTAGCTCTTGGATTTGGGGGTCTACTATTTGTTACAGGTATTATTCCGACATTACTTACTGCCTTGCAACAAAAGCTAATAAAAATTCGTTCCATTATCATTTCAACCGCTGCTACTGCAATTGGTGTTAATGTACTAATTGGCGAGCAGTATCTATCGATCATGCTAACTGGTGAGACATTTAAAGGAATATATCATAAAGCTAACTTGCCTAATAAGGTTTTATCACGAACATTAGAAGATGCTGGAACTGTGATTAACCCACTAGTTCCATGGAGTGTTTGTGGCGTATTTATCGCTGACGTTCTAGGAGTTCCTGTATTAATGTATTTACCATTTGCTTTCTTCTGTTTATTAAGTCCAATTATAACGATGATTTTCAGTGGTAAATCATTCGAAAAAAAGAGGGTTTCATAACAGTTACTTGTAAATACCATAACTATTCCTTAGGTTAATAATTTCATATCTATACGAAAGGCTGTACTTAGAACCCTAAGTACAGCCTTCTAATTTATTTGTTTTACTACTTGCGTTTGCTGCTCACTCTTATATGTCAGGAACTTCAAACGTGTCCATCTATGGATCTGATTTTCATATGGTCACCATAGAAAATCACTAACCACTTCATTTATCTATAGGTACAGTATCTTCGCATACATTATTGGTGTATCTATCCTATAAAATAAAACTTCAATCCGAGGAGTGTTTTGTTTATCCTCCACTGATTGTTGGTAACTAGGATGTGCCTTAAAGGCCTTGAATTCAATCGGGCATTTACTAGCAGTTGATCCCCATTTATCCATATTGATTTCACTTTATTGCTGGAAATGAGGGTCTTACTGCGGGATAAAAATATAGCACCTTATTTGTCTTGATCTGTAAGCACTAATGGACCATCCTTCGTAATAACAATCGTATGTTCGTATTGTGCTGATCGACCTTCATCAATCGTTCTTGCTGTCCAATTATTACTGTCCATTTGACTATGCCAGCTACCTTCATTAATCATTGGTTCAATCGTAATTACCATACCCTCTTTTAATCTTAATCCTTTATTTGGTAAGCCAAAGTGGGGAATATGTGGGTCTTCATGAAGGGTTGGACCAATACCATGACCAGTAAAGTCGCGAACAACGGAGAAACCTTCGCCTTCTGCATATTGCTGAATAGCGTGGCCGATATCACCTATTCTGTTACCTGCTTGTGCTTGTTCAATACCTTTATCCATGGATTTCTTTGTAACATCCATCAATCGAAGCCCTTTTTCGTCGACATTTCCAACTGCATATGTCCACGCTGAATCAGCAAGACCACCATTTAAATTTACTACCATATCAATTGTTACTATGTCACCATCTTTTAATTTCTCTTCACGTGGGAATCCGTGGCAAATTTCATCGTTTATCGATGCACATATCGCGTAAGGATAACCATTAAACCCTTTTTGTTCAGGAGTCGCACCATGTTTTTTTAAAAATGACTCCGTGAAGTTATTAATTTCCATTGTTGTAATTCCGGGTTTGATTAATTTAGCAATTTCCTTATGACACTTAACAAGAATGTCTCCAGCTGCTTGCATTTTTTCAATTTCACGTTTACTTTTTCTTGTTATCATGAAATACTTCCTCTCTTCTTACAAAATCTCCATAAATTATATGTTAAAATAACCCTATCGTTCATGAATGAACATATCCAACATAAAGTGTACCATAGTTTATTCTATTCATAAAAGCAATTAGAAATGAGGGTAACAATGATAGAAATAACAAATGTTCAAAAAGGTTTTCCAGGAAATAGTCGAGCAATTGAGGATTTAAGTTTGACTATTCCAGATGGAAAAATTGTTGGTTTCCTTGGACCTAATGGTGCTGGAAAGTCAACTACAATTAAAATGATGACTGGAATTTTACCTATTGACAAAGGAAGTATCACTTTAAATGGGATACCAATTGATAAAAATTCCATCGAAGCGAAGAAAACTTTTGGCTATGTACCAGATCAGCCAGATATGTTTTTACGCTTAAAAGGAATTGAATATTTGAATTTTATCGGTGATATTTATAATGTCCCACAAACTATTCGTCAAGAGAGAATTGATACATTGACAAAACAATTTCAAATTCATACGTCACTTCAAGATTATATCCAAACATATTCACATGGAATGAGACAAAAAATAATCGTAACAGGTGTCTTACTGCATGATCCATCTATTTGGATATTGGATGAACCACTGACAGGACTCGACCCAAAATCGGCATATACATTAAAAGATATGATGCGTCAGCATGCGGATAAAGGTAACACTGTGTTTTTTTCAAGTCATGGTCTGGAAGTAGTGGAACAATTATGTGATATGGTTGCTATTATTAATAAAGGAAAACTCCTTTTCTACGGTGACATGAAGCAACTCCATGAAGAATACCAAACAGATCAGTCGTTAGAAGCTGTGTTCTTGGAGTTAACGAATGATGAATAAGACATGGCTTCTAGTAAAGATAATCTTAAAAATGCAATATTCAAAAGCAGGAGCAAACCATTCACAAATATGGCTGTTGGTTCCAATCATTCTTTTTTCTATCCCATTCTTATATTTATATATTACCATTACGAATGCTACCGTATCAGCATTATATCAGACACTACAATCAGTAGGTCAGGAATCGGTCATTTTAGGTCTCTTATTCATAGGTCTTCATACGATCCTATTTATCATGAGCTTAGTAACTATTCTAAATGCATTTTTCTTTGCAGAAGACATTAAGTCCTTTATTCCTTTTCCATTTCAGCCATACCAATTGATATTAGGAAAGTCTGCTAATCCGTTTATATATTTATACATTACTTCTGGCTTTCTGTTCATTCCTTGGTTTTATGCGTATGGAAATGTTAGTGAAGCACCTATACATTACTACCTTCAAGGGGTACCTATTTTCTTACTCGTGCCAATGGTTCCATTTACGCTTGCAGCCATCATCTTAATGGTAGCAATGCGATTTATAAACATTTCTAAAAACAAGGATCGCTCTAAAGTTATTACAGGGATACTTACATTGGCGTTTATAATCTTTATCAATGTGATTGTCCGTTTAAATACAGATTCTCAGGCAATGCTTCAACGTTTAACTTATTTGTTAAAGGAAAAAGACGGGCTACTTATTAAGATAACGAATTACTATCCACCTGCTTTTTTACAAACAAAAGCTTTAACAGATGCTAGTACATGGGAGGGATTTATCTACTTTCTCATGACAGTTGTTCTTGCAGTTGGTTGCTTTATGCTCTTTTTATGGATCGGTCAACGTTTTTATATAAAAGGGATGCTAGGATCTGGTGGAGTAGGAAGAAAGCTAACACTTCCCAAGAAAAAATCAGCAAAAAATGTAAAGAAGCAAGCTGTATGGCTATCCTATATTAAAACAGAATTACGAATCATATTTCGTACACCTACCTTTTTAATGCAATGCGTTATTCAGAGCTTATTTGGTCCAGTCTTTCTTCTCATTATATTTATTATGGACTCAGGAACACAAGGTCTTGCTACTCTCATGAACAATTTTTCAGAAAAACAGTCCATTCTAGTATTATTTCTGGCATCTGTTGTTCTAATTGGTTCTAATGCGACTGCGATTTCATCAGTATCAAGGGATGGAAAAAATTGGTTTGTTCAATTTTACTTTCCCCTTTCTATGAAACAGATATTACTTTATAAAATTTCAACTGCTTGGATCATCAACTTAATTACCATTACACTACTTTTAATTGTAGGTATAGGATTATTACAGTTACCCTTAACTTACAGTCTCATCTGGTTATTATTAATGCTGGTCGCTAACTGGTTTACAAGCATGTTAGGAACTTATTTGGATTTTATACAACCAAAATTAAATTGGACAGATGAACAAGAGGTTTTCAAATCTCGGTTAATCGGTTTAACAGCTATATGTATTACATTTGGTATTTTTGGCGCACTTGTGTTAATTTTATGGAACACATCAATTCTAAGCTTCATTCTTACAGTGTTTAGCTTATTATTAGGGCTAATCATTGCAATAATTACAATTGGAATACTTTTCCGTTTAAAGTTACGTCAAACCAATTCATTGTAGTAAAGTAAACAATCTACAAAGTGGATTTTGTTTATCCCCCACTGATGGTTAGTACCACAAGGATATGACCTAAAAGGCCCTGGAGCCAATTGGACATTTACTGCCAGTTATATGCGGGATAACATAAGTATCCGCCCGTTAAACGGGCGGATACTTATGTTTAGCAGCAGCCGTAACCACCGTAGCCGCCATAGCCACCACCATCTGTATAAGCAGTTCCAATTATAATCAATAATATGAACAATACGACTAATAGCGCAAATCCTCCGCCATATGCAGATCCGCCTTCACTCATTTCATTCGCCTCCTCTTTCACAAGATAATCCATTTTATGCGAAAAAGTGAAATATGGAAGGGGATTTAGGCGATATGGGCGTCTAACTTTAAAGAAAATCACCGATGTTATAAATCTTTCCATTTTCTATCTGATTTTTTTCCAAGATTAATTCCACCAGAATCGCTGCTACGTTCTTGGTACTTCTTAACTGGTTATTTTGTTTGAAGGCTACAAATCTTTCAATATCTGCAAATTCATCCTTCGAGCTCGAACGTATCGATTCTTGCATTTCTGTATCCATTATACCTGGACTAAAAGCAACTATTTTATTTTTACTACCTAGTTGTTCTTGCTCTAGAGCAACAGTTCGTGTATACATGTTTATGCTTGCCTTGGAACTACAATAAGCACTCCATCCATATGTTGGCCTTTCTGCAGCTCCTGATGTCACTGTCAGCCCAATCATGGGAATTCCATTATTGTTTGCATAATCTATAAGAGAATTGGTTAAAGCCATTGGTGCAATCGCATTTACATGGAAGTGGTAGGATAAGTTATTCGCAGCTATCTGGTTCGCTTGATTAACAGGCTGAACAACTGCTGCATTATTTACCAAATAAAGCTCCGTAATACTCCGATGAAGTAAATACTCCTTTAGCTGCGTATTCATCTGCTCCAGTTCATTTATGTTTCCAAGATCACCGTGTAGTTGCGTATAAGTGCTATGATTTTTTTGTGCTACGTTTACTAGAGCTTGAGATGGACTACGAGAAATACCAATAACATGAACCCCATGCTCTAAAAGTAGTCTTGCAATATCCTCACCTAATCCCCGTGATGTTCCCGTCACAATAGCATATTTCATGAATACTCCTCCCTTCCACCATTTCTAGCACATGAAGTGTAAGTAATTCATACGAAACTCCGCTTATACTATTTTTAATATCCCACTTCATTCCAGTAATACATAAGGGTTTCCATTCCTTTATCGAAGCTATCTATTGGAAAACTTTCATTCGGTGAATGAAGTCGATCATCTGGAGTTCCAAATCCTAACAATACAATTGGAAAATTATAGATATCCTCC
Organism: Virgibacillus sp. M23; assembly: GCF_034190895.1. NCBI lineage: Bacteria > Bacillati > Bacillota > Bacilli > Caryophanales > Bacillaceae > Virgibacillus > Virgibacillus sp. M23. The sequence continues at coordinate 9,853 of NZ_JAWDHA010000034.1, forward strand.
AGCCATTCTACAACTGGAATTGAGCCTCCCATTCTTACATATATAGTCTCCTTACCGAATGCTTTTGTATAGGCAGTTGCTGCTTTTTTAATTAGCGGATGGTTCGGTTCAACTTTGTACGCCTTTGCAGAGAGCTTTTCTTTTGTTACTTCTACCGTCACTCCTGTTGGGGCCACTTTATTGATATGATCTTCAAGTAGATTCTGTATTCTAACAGGATCTTGTCCAGGTACTAAACGGCAGGTTATTTTCGCAACCGCTGTAGAAGGAATAATCGTTTTCGTACCCTCTCCTTGATATCCACCATAAATTCCATTTATTTCTAATGTTGGTCTTCCCATTGTATGTTCTTTTGCTGTATAACCTTTTTCAGAAATAGTCTGATCAACACCTGTTGCATTCGTATAATCTTCACCAGGAACCTTCTCAATAAGCTCTCTCTCTTCTGACGTTAATGGCTCCACATCATCATAAAAACCTTTCACGGTAACGACTTCTTTTTTATCCTTCATAGAAGAGAGGATATGACTCAAAGCCATAATTGGGTTACGTATGGCTCCGCCATACATTCCCGAGTGTAAATCATGATCAGGACCGGTAACTGTTATTTCAATCCCAGTAAACCCTTTTAATCCATATAGAATAGTTGGTTGGTTTTTAGCTACCATACCTGAATCAGATATTACGGCAAAATCTGCATTAAACTGTTCCTTCTTCTTATGAAGAACTTCATACAAACTCTCACTTCCAATTTCCTCTTCTCCTTCAATACAAACCTTTACATTTAAAGGTAGTTTACCTTCTGTTTTCATATATGCTTCAAATACTGCTAAATGCATAAACACTTGTCCTTTATCGTCGCTTGAACCACGTGCATATAATCTTTCATTCCGTACTTCAGGTTTAAAAGGATCACTATCCCACAATTCAAGGGGATCTGCAGGCTGTACATCATAGTGACCATAAAAAAGAACAGTTGGGGCATTTGGACCAGCTCCATTATATTCAGCGTAAACAAGTGGATGTCCAGCCGTTGCTTGTTTCTCAGCATTTTCAAAACCAATATCTTTTAGATATGTAACAATAAAGTCCGCTGCTTTTTCGATGTCATCTTTATGCGCACTATCTGTACTCACACTTGGAATAGCAAGAAAATCGGTTAGTTTAGCAAGTAGCCTTTCACGGTTATCTTTTAAATAATTCAAAGCCTGTTCACTCATATTTGTTCCTCCATTTGGTAATTTTCTTTATATTTATTTTAGCACATGGAGAGAAGCAACATCCATGAAACGCGAAAGTTTTTCAATAACGAGAAGAATAAAAAGCTCAACACGTCCATATTTATCCACATCGGCTAATTTTATAATTTACTAGACTACAAAAAAGGACGCTGTCCAAGAATGAACGGCATCCCTATGTTCTATTGTAATGCTTGCTCTATATCTTCCAATAAGTCATTAGCGTCTTCAATTCCTACAGAAAGACGAATTAAACCATCTGATATTCCCAACTCAAGTCTTCGCTCTCTAGGAATCGAGGCATGTGTCATTTGGGCTGGAACAGAAACTAAGCTTTCCACCGCACCAAGGCTTTCAGCTAATGTAAAGAACTTAATTCGTTCAATCACTTGCTCAGCCTTTTCCCTACTTCCTACATCAAAGGATATCATACCACCAAAACCACTCGCTTGTTTTTTAGCAATTGCATGACCTGGGTGATTCGGCAAACCCGGATAGTAGATAGCTACTACTTGAGAGTGGCCTTGCAAATAAGCAGCAAGTTTATTTGTATTTGCTTCAATCGCTTCCATACGTAGCGCCATTGTTTTGATACCTCGTAACAGTAACCAGGAATCCTGAGGTCCTAAAACAGCACCAACTGAATTTTGGATGTAATGCGTTCGCTTTGCTAATTCATCGGAATTTACAACGACCAAGCCTGCGACAACATCACTATGTCCCCCTATATATTTCGTAGCACTATGAATTACAATATCTGCACCAAGATCTAAAGGTAATTGCCAATAAGGTGTAGCAAAGGTATTATCAACAATTAATAAAAGATTGTATTTAGAAGCTATTTCAGCCATTTTCTTAAGGTCGGACACTTTTAATAATGGATTCGTCGGTGTTTCAATATACAATGCCTTTGTATTATCCTGAATAGCAGCCTCTACTAGCTCTGGATCGCTCGTATCAATAAATGTATGCTCTAAATGGAATCGATTCAACACATTTGTCATCACTCGATATGAACCACCATACACATCATCCGTCATTAATATGTGGTCTTCCGCTTGAAACAGCATCATTACTGAGGTTATTGCAGCCATTCCTGAGCCAAAAGCAAATCCAGACACACCATTCTCTAAGTCAGCAATTACGGTCTCTAACGCATGTCTAGTGGGATTTCCTGTGCGAGAATATTCGTAACCTCGATGCTTCCCAATCTCATCCTGCTGATAGGTACTCACCTGATAAATTGGAACGGACACCGCTCCAGTTCGTTCATCACCAGTGATCCCCCCATGAATCATTTTTGTCTTTTTTCGCATCGCTATTCTCCTTTACTCTATTCAATCATTCCCCAAGCTTCTGTATGAGGTAAATACATCATTATGATGAAGTATAAATTCCTTTACTTAAATAACGGTCACTTCCATCTGGAAATACGGTTACGATGGTAGAACCTGGTGTCGCCCGTTGTGCCTCCTGAATTGCTGCAAACATTACAGATCCAGATGAACTCCCCACGAGTAATCCCTCCTTTTTAGCTAATTTTGCTACATATTCAAAGGCATGATCATCTGATACGGTATATATTTCGTCAATTAACGTTTTATCCATATAATTTGGAAAGAATTCCATACCAATTCCCTCCGTTCGATGAGATCCAGTCTTCCCCCCAGCAATTATCGATCCTTCTGGTTCAACAATTACTGCTCTTACATTTGGATTCTTCTCTTTAAAATATTTTGAAGAGCCAATAAACGTTCCCGCTGAACCTGCTCCAGCGATAAATGTATCCATATTACCATCTAAATCATTCCAGATTTCCGGTGCTAAAGTTTGATAATAAGTGATCGGGTTAGCAGGATTAGAAAATTGCTGTGGTGAAAAACTATTCGGTATTTCCTTCAACAACGCTCGTGATTTAGCAATAGCACCTTTCATGCCTAGCTCCCTAGGAGTAGTAATAACTGTTGCACCGAGCGCTTGCATAATCGTCTGCTTTTCTTGGCTAAAGTGTTCTGGAACACATAATATTACTGAAAAACCATGTGATATAGCAGCAATCGCTAATCCAATTCCTGTATTACCCGCAGTAGGTTCAATAATGGTATCACCTGGATTCAGAAGCCTTTTGTTCATGGCCTCTTTAATTAATATCTGTCCTAATCGATCCTTTACACTTCCACCTGGATTAAAAAATTCTAACTTTGCAAATAAACGGACCCCACTTGGTAGTGAGAACTGCGTAATTTCAAGTAACGGCGTATTGCCAATTAAGCCTTGAATTGAACGATAAACTGCCATTCATCTCTCCTGCCTTTAAAAAACTTGATGCCACTCATCTCGATGTTCTAACATCTCCTTAGCAATTTCTTTTGCGCCCTCTAAGCTGTGATTCGCCGCCCACCCACATTGTACTTCATTACATGCCGGTACTTCATCAGCTTTTAAGACATCTTGCAATGTTTTCTCAATGGTGTCTAACACCTCATCGTAATTATCGTGGTTCATAATTGCTAAATAAAATCCAGTTTGACAGCCCATCGGACCGATATCAAGAACATTATCCATATGGTTTCGTATATTTTCTGCCATTAAGTGTTCAATGGAGTGTAAACCATCCATTTCCATATGTGCTTTGTTAGGTTGTTTAAATCGAATATCGTATTTATACACTTTATCCCCATTTGTGCCTTCTGTCACTCCTACTAATCGCACATAGGGTGCTTTTACTTTTGTATGATCTAAATTAAAGCTTTCTACATTCATTTTTTTAGTCATGATACCCGCTCCTTTAATTCTTTTTTGCTAAGAGTAACCAAACGAAATCATTCATTTGATGAAATGCTATATTAAAATTATACAGGGTGAATATATTTTTTAAAACTGTTATCGTCGGGTAATACTCACGTTGTAAGTCATCTGCTAAGTCCAGATACCCTTGTCGTTTTGCTTGCTCAATCATCAGTTCCTTCGCTTGATCAGATTGAAATATCGTGTCCCCAAATACAATCCTCCCATCCTTCGGTAGCATTTGTGAAAAGTTAGAAATTGCTACTTCCTTTTCCTTGTCTGTTAGATGATGAAAGGCGTAAGTACTGACAATCGTATTTATACTTTCAGAAATGGCTGGAAAACTTAGAAAATCCCCATCAAGAATTTCTACATCTCCAAGTTTTTCTTTTGCAATTTCTCGCATTGCCAAGGATGGTTCCACCCCAATAAACGAATGTCCTGCCTCTATTAGCTTTTTGGATAAATTACCAGTTCCAACTCCAAATTCAAGAACATTCCCTTCTGAATGTTCAACAACTTCATCTAAAATTTTATCGTAATTGGAAAAAACTGCAGCATATTGCTGATCTACACCAGCTACGCTTAAATCATAGGTGTTTGCCCAATCATCAAATATCGATAAGAACTCTCTTCCCATTTATATTCAACTCCAACCGAGGAATAATTCATAGTAAAACACTATGTATAGTATGAATATATGTAATAGTATACATGATGTGACATATTTTTAAAAGAAAAACGAGTGACTCCTTAAAGAATCACTCGTTTAATGAATTATTGATTTTCTGGAAATAACCTTTCAATCATGTTTCCAAATTGGTCAAAGAACCCTTCTATTGGTTCACCATTATCAACATCATCTGCATAATTTTGTGTTAGGTTAAGAAAATCAGGATTCGTAGAGACATATACATTGTCAATATCTCCGTCAACCGATTGTACAATTTTCTTGATTTTGGACTTTACTTCATCCGTAACTTCATTGCCATTATCTTCATTATTATTTGTGTTGGTATTTTCCATATTTGGGTTATCATTAGCATCTAGTCCTGCAGCTACATAAGCATTATTATCCGTCGTTACGACATATGCGCGATCAATTTCGGCAATTTCATCTGTTATTTTATCAGCAGCCTCTTTTGAGATATCATAACGGTCATTGTTATTCGTTTCTTGATCACGTTCTGAGGTTCTTCTCATCTCATAATCACGTTCACCAGCCATGCCATCACCAGCATTATTATATCTAGTCTGCTCTACATTATCCTCAGCTGCATCTTGATTATTATTATCATCCGTATTTGCACAACCCATCAACACAATACTAAGTACTGCAAAAAGAGTGAAAAACTTTGATTTCATTTAAATACCCTCCTTTGTTTTGTTCTTAGTATGAATCGACGAAGATTTATTATACTTTTTTTTACTACCTTTATCTGGCAGACACACCATTTTTGTTTCAGACAATATATATATTATGCGGGGACACTATGACTAACCCTTACAATTTAAGGAGGGGTAAAATGGACATTCCTGATTACGATAAAGCGTTGTACTACACACTTTGGGGACAATGGGATGATTTACTCGTACTAATGGTACGTACAAAGGATGATTTACTTTCAAAAAAAATTCAGCGATTTCTACATGCTTACCATTATTCAATAGAGGAACGTAAAATTATGAATTCCCATGATAACCTGCTTTATTATTTAGACCATGCCATGAAGCATGAGCCATCCATTGCCATGGAACTATAATTTTGTTTCAAAGTGATTACTATGTTAAGCGCGCATAAAAAGAGCTGTCAAATATTTCATGTATCTCATACGTGCATGATATGTGACAGCTCTCTTTTTTTATTTTTCGAACCAATGCTCCTATTTAATCGTCACCATAACGCTCTTCTCTATCTTGATGTTTTTCATTTTTATGATAATGCTGACCGCTTCTACCCCTTTCTTCATAATCCTCTTCTTTGTAGTCGTTTTCATCTTCATCCTTATCCCGGTGATGATGCCATTCATCATCATCCCAATTACGGTGATTATTCTGATGCTTATCCCTAGGATCATTGTTATTTTTTCGTTGTTTGGACTTGTTTTTTTGTTTATTCTGGTTATGTTTTTTTGGATCCTTCTTATCTTTTTTTTCGTACTTCATTCTTTTTTTGTCTTTGTTATGATTAGCATTATTTTTCTCAACAGATGTTTTCTTTTTTTCGTGTTGTTCAGGGACAGCTCTCTGTTTACTAATATCAGGTGTTATTGGTGCCTGTTCCTTAGAAGTGTTGTTAATTTTAGATGAATTCGTTTCCCCTGAATCTTCAGTAGTGGACTCTGAATGATCGTTTTCCTTTGAATTATAAAATGAATTAATTATAGCTTTATCTTGATCATTCATCATTTTTTCTGAATTAGACGTATCGACCACTTCATCTTTATCTTGGATAGCTTGAGCCATTATTTCATTCATGGATTTATTGGTTTTCTCCGCTTCTTCTCTAATTTTTTCTGGTACGAAAAAGGTTGCAATTTTCCAATCGGAATCACCTTCAGGGAAATAGCCGTCTAAACTGTCCAAAATAGATGTATCTGGATCCTTTAGGCTTACACCTACCAACATATTCTTTTGATTATTTATTAAACCTGTTTCCTCACTTTTATCCATAATCATATGTATAACTTCATCGAGGTTTTTATTTTCATAATTAGTTAATTTATCTAATATTAGTTCAGCATCATCATTAACTGGTCTTATTGATTGAACCAGCATATTTTCAGTTACCTCTAGCTCTATACTAGGGTTAATATCAATACTTACATAAGCATATGTTTTACTCTTCTCCATAACAAAATAAAAAGGTAGCACAAATAAAAGCATGACACTTACTAGAGCAAGCAAACGAAGCGAAGCATTCATTTTATTCCCACCAAAAGAGAACAGTAATCCCTTTTTCGCCTTCATTGGTTTAAATGACACTTCGGTACCTAATTCAGCATTTTTTACCGGTACTGCTTTATAGAAAGCCCCTTCTTCTGTTAATACAATCATATACTTGCGATGCTGTTCCATGATGATCCCTTTTTTCACTGACCCACCCCCTTCAAATAATCTTTAAGGTATAGATAGTCCTCCGTAAGTACAATAAATATAGCTAGAATGTATTTTCTATTACGTTCTAACGTCTTTTTACTGACATCTACTTTTTTAACTAAATCCTTAATTGGCAGCTTCCGTTTGGCTAATACATACTCCTTCATTTGTTGATCCTCATACAAGATTCTTGCGGTACGAATCGCTGACTCACGCGCATCTCTATGCTTAGGAGATACTTCTGTTAATTCAGCTAAGCTCATCTTGTACAGTTTTAATTTTTCTTTAAAATCCATTATTTCTTGTTTCCGATACCACGCATCCTGTTCTAATTGATACATTTCTTTAACAGCCAATATTTCTGTTGGATTCTCCATTTGTTCAGCATCATAGGTTTCATCTAAAGATACTGCAACTGGACGTTTTTGTGTATAACGAATATAGTCTATTACCTTTCGCTTGATAACTAATTTTGCAAAAGATAAAAACGAGCTCCCCCTTTCCGGAACATACGATTGTATCGCTTCATTGAAAGCGGAAAGACCAATACTAAATTCATCATCTTTTTTTGGATCAATATACCGTTTACATACCTCAGACACACACTTCGCAATGAAGGGTTGATATGTTTTTAAAAGATAATTTTGTACGTTTTGATCTCCTTGCTGGGCACATATAATCATTTCTTCTAGGGGAGTATCCTTTAATGACTTGCTCATCATCAAACTGAAGCCCCCCCAGCCATTATAGTTTTCGTTCTTTTCAAATCGTTTTTGGGCGTAGGCCTTTTATATTTACGTTTCATTCCATATTCATCATTTATATATATATTATTCACGATGTATTCACCATCTTTATTCAGAGTATCAAAAAAGTCTTTCACTATTTTTCAGATTGTTTCATAGCAGTAGTTGACTGCTTTTTCCATACGTTACGCTATTGTTTATATTTACAAAAGCGGGGCGAGTCCCAAAACCATCAGTTATGTATTAAATATACGTGTATGATTCTCATAGCACGAGTTATTATATCTTAACGTAAGGTTTTACAAGTGGCTAGGACAAAACCGTTACATTTTGTTTAAAATAAAATTACTAGCCTATCTCTATTATGTAACATTTTGTTCACATTGTCTTTAATCAATTTTTACCTATGACTTTCTGCTCATATTCAATTTGATTTTTCTTAGAACAAAAGCGGAAGCGCACGAATAGAAACGTAATCACTGGAGCAAGTCAACGCAGATAAAGCAATCACGGTGTGCTTACGAATCGATGATGGCTTAGATTAGGATAATTCGTGAAGTCACCTAGCTTCTGGGAGCTGGAGCTGGACGCAGCTCAACACGCCCAAGTTTGTCCACATGGGAAAATTTTATATTCCTAAACCACAAAAAAACCTCTGGAACTCACCAGAGGTTTTTCTTGCTTCCACCTTTTATTTTTTTCTTCGAATACCGATAACGCGTCCTGCTTCCTTTGGTTTTTCTTCAGGCATACAACTATCTGCGATTTCATCAACATTCGAAAGGATAGCTGTTGGAAACGGTGCAGACTTCCCAGTTGAATGGTCAATCCCCATCAGTAACTGCTCACTTGTCGCAGCTCTTTTTCCGTCTTCACCATATAATTCGAAGAAAGCATGTACACGCTTATTATCATAATCCAACATCTGAAACGATACTTCTATTGGCTCAGCAACATTCATTTCCGCCAAATAACAAACATGTGTCTCTAATGTGAATAATGTATAATTTTCTTGATTACGTACTTCTTCCGTCAGACCTATAGTATACATAAGTTTATCCACAGCTCGGCTAAAAACTCGAACATATTCTGCATCATTCATATGGCCATTATAATCAATCCATTCTTCTCGAACACTATCTTGTAAAATAATCGAGCTTGGCATTAACATTCCCTCATTTCTATATGTCGCCATTAATTGTAGCAGCAGGCCAGTATTTCTTTAATAACTCCTGTAATTCTATTAAAAATTGATCTCTACGTTCTTCTAATTCTTCCATTGTGGTCCCAGCGGTTTGGCTTTCACAGCCAGTTATTACTTTCTCTGTAAGCTCATCCGTTAACTCTGGCGCTACAAGCTTGGTCCATGGTAGCTTTAATGCTGGACCAAACTGTTCAAGAAGATGCTTCATGCCTTCTTTTCCCCCACCCATATGCAAGGTCATGAATGGTCCCATTAATGCCCAGCGTAAACCAGGTCCATATACAATAGAAGCGTCGACCTCATCAGTCGTTGCTATACCGTCATTTACGATATGCAAAGCTTCTCTCCAAATTGCTTCCATTAATCGATCTGCGACATGTCCTTCAATTTCTTTCTTAATGACAAGTGGCTTCATACTCATTTGGTCATAGAAGCTTCTTGCTTTTTCAATAGTAGATCCAACTGTTTTATTACCACCCACTATTTCAACTAAAGGCATTAAATATACAGGATGAAACGGATGTGCAACTATCACTCTTTCAGGATGATACAAACAATCTGCCTGTAATGTACTTGGTAGAATACCTGAAGTACTTGAAGCAATTATAGTAGCTTCTGAAGCATGCTGATCTATTTCTGCAATTACCTTACGTTTTAATGCTTCACGCTCTGGAACATTTTCTTGTACATAGTCTGCAGTTGATACTGCTTTTTGTAGATCCTTCTCGAATGATAAATTAGAGAGTGATGCCCCTGGAGCTAATCCTGTTTCCTTCATTACCGGCCAAGCTCTATTCACCGCATCCCTTGTCCGTTTTTCTGCTGCTGGATCTGGATCACTTGCTGTAACTCGATATCCATTTGCTAAAAATCTCGTGATCCATCCATTACCAATAACACCAGTTCCAACCACGGTGATATTTTTGATTTTTTTTGTTGATTCTAAAGCTTCTATTGTCATGCTGATTTATTCCCCTTTACTGTATGGGTTTCTTAGTTTTAAATATTCTCGTGCTTCTTGCGGATTCATTACATCATGTCCCAATCCTTGGATTTTTTCAACAGCCTTGTCGACAAGTTGTTCATTCGTTGCTAACTTTCCTTTTTTCAAGTATAAATTATCTTCTAAACCTACTCGTGCATTTCCTCCCTGAACAACAGATTCAGTGACCATTGGCAATTGCATTTTGCCAATACCAAACGCAGCCCATTTTGCATTTTCAGGTAAACGATTTTTCATATATGCTAAAGTTTCTGCGTCTGCGTCTGCTCCCCAAGGAATTCCCAAACAAAATTGATACATCGGATCACCATCAATAAGTCCCTCTTGTAGTAATTGATTAGCAAAGCGAATATGTCCCGTATCAAAGCATTCAAGCTCAGGTTTAACCCCGCTCTCTTTTATTAACTTAGCTTGTTTACGTAGCCAAGTAGCAGGACTAATATAGATTTGATCACCAAAATTAACACTGCCACAATCCAATGTACAGATCTCAGGAAGTAATAATCCAACTGGCTCATGTCGTTCCTCAGGCGTTTGAATATCTGTACCTTTCCCACCTTTTGTCGGGTCTGCTTCACTTGGTAGCCAGTCACCACCTCCACCAGCTGTAAGATTTAGAACAACATCTGTATCAGACTCACGGATTCGTTCAACTACTTCTTGGAATAATTGAACATCGTGACTTAATTTACCAGATTTTGGGTCACGCACATGTATATGTGCAATGGTTGCACCTGCTTTTGCCGCTTTAATCGCTGAATCAGCAATTTCCTTCGGTGTCACAGGAACGTGCGGACTTTTTTCTGCAGTCTCTCCTGCTCCGGTTACTGCACAAGATAGAATTACTTTTCTATTCATATTTATTACCCCCTGCTTGTTTTTTCGGAACATGTTGAAATATTTCGCCACTCTCAAAGAAAGAAATTAATCGTTTGATCCAGTCATAATAATCCATCCACGCTTTTAACTCAATTGTAATTTCAGTTATTAACTGCTCATTTGTATCAGGTAGCTTTTCTACATGATTTAGATCATTCAACTTTTCTTTTAACTTTTGTTCAAAATGGATATGTTTATTGATTGCATTATGCCACGTTGAAGTAAACAGTGACGTGAAAGTTTGATAATAGTCTTGCTCAACCTGATACAAATCTTTTCGAACGCCTTTTTTAAAAACACGTTCTGCGATATTTAAGTCAATCATTTCACGGACAACCTGGCTCATTCTTGTCTTGCTCATACCTGTTTCCGCAGAGAGTTCATCCAAGGTCATTGGCTTGCCCTGCATATAAATAATTCCTAAGACACGTCCAACTGTTGTAGACACTCCAAAAGATTGCATATTATCTGCAATCTTTTCCACAAAGTGTGATTGAATTTCTACTATTCCTTTATTTGATTGTGACGACATATTAACCATCCTTTTTTAATCTTAGGAAACTGTATCATGGCAGAAGAAATTTCGAAACCAAGATTTTTTGTAGCATTATGGAGTATATAAGAGAATATTGAAGCTGACATTATATAAACTTTATAAATAATAAATTTTATAAAGTTTACGTATTATTTGCCGTTTGTTTGCTCTTCCCCTGTTTGCTACGATTAATAAGTCCTTAAAATCGGAAAAAGCATTATAATAAAGAAAGGTTTTGATTCTTATATGAATTTTAAATTAATTGATTGGCCAACGTTTTTAGGGGCACTTGTCATATTATTAGGAGTATCACTTCCACTTATTATTTTCCCTGAGGCTGGAGCTGAAGTTATAAATGAAGCGAACGCATTTATGACAGGTAATTTTGGTATCCTTTATTTACTGTTAGGTTTGGCATCATTTATCTTTTTATTATTTGTGGCCTTCAGTAAGAATGGTAGAATTAAGTTAGGAAATAAAGAAGAGAAAAAGGAATTTAATACCTTTTCTTGGGCTGCCATGTTATTTGCAGCTGGTATCGGATCCAGTATCCTTTACTGGGGTATGATCGAGTGGGCATACTATTATCAAGGACCACCGTTTGGAGTGGAAGCAAAGTCAAAAGAAGCAATCCAGTGGGCATCTTCATACGGTATTTTTCATTGGGGTCCGATTGCATGGGCTATCTATACATTACCTGCATTGCCAATCGCTTACTTCTATTATGTACGTAAAAAGCCAGTCTTAAAAATTAGTGAAGCTGTTAGACCAATACTTGGTAATCTTGTTGATGGACCAGTAGGAGTAATCATTGACATATTATTCATGTTTGGGTTAATGGGAGGTGCTGGCACAACATTAGCGTTAGGAACACCGATGATCGCTGAAGGTATCCATGATCTAACAGGGATCCCGGTGACATTAGGTTTAAAAGCAGGGATTATGTTACTATGTACTTTAATCTTTGCAATTAGCGCTTATTCTGGATTACGTCGAGGAATAAAAATATTAAGTGATATCAATATTTGGCTAACTATTATCTTAATGGCTTTTGTTTTTATATTCGGACCAACCCTTTTTATTAGTGAAACAACTTTCTCAAGCCTCGGAATTCTTGCAGATAACTTCTTCCGAATGGCAACATGGCTAGAACCATTTCGAAATTTTGGTGGTTTTACAGAAACAGGCTTCCCTGAATCTTGGACCGTGTTTTATTGGGCATGGTGGGTTGTTTATGCACCATTTGTAGGTCTATTTGTTGCTCGCATCTCTCGAGGGAGAACGATTAGAGAAATGATTCTCGGTACAATGATTTATGGAACATTTGGTTGTATTCTCTTCTTTGGTATTCTTGGAAACTTTGGTCTCTATTTACAATTATCGGGATCGTTTGATGTCATTGGCTTTATGAATGATAATGGTGCACCTGCTGCAATTATTGCCATTCTTCATCAATTACCAATGGCTGATATGATTGTAGGTTTATTCACTATTCTTGCCGTCATTTTTCTATCGACAACCTTTGATTCTTCTTCCTATATTTTGGCAGCAGTTGTTCAGAAGCGAATTAAAGGAGAGCCTTTACGTTGGAACAGATTATTTTGGGCGTTCACCCTTTGTCTATTACCTCTCGTATTAATGTTTATTGGTGATTTAAAAGCATTACAAACAGCAAGTATTGTTGCTGGATTCCCACTTATTTTGATTATGTTTCTGTTAGCATGGTCATTTATGAAAGCTTCTAACTACGATATGCAAGCATCTAGAGATTTTAAATCTCCCACCATCCACATAAATAGAAAGGAAATAGAGGAAAGATCCAACCAATCAAAATACTAGCCAATTATCATTTCATGAACACAAATAATCTATATAGACTTTATTTTCTATAACTGCTGAGGAATTTTTTCTCGGCAGTTATTTTTATGTAGAGACAATAATAACCATCATAACTTCGCTATAGCAATAAAAGCAAAAACTAGACCAGACAGGCCTCCAAGCAACATACATTTCGCAAGGAGGCTCTAACGTTCGTCGTGAAATTATTCACAAATTGCCCAAGAAAAAACTAGGCGTTTTCTACAAACTGAAGGTGGTGTATCATCATTTCGTTTACATTCAGCAACTGAAATATACGAGACTACAGTTATAAAAGAGAAACAGTACAAATCTCGGAATGGAGCTTCTTTGCTTGCAGGGAAAATAAACATTTCCCAGGGAAGGAGAGTGTACTCCAGTTGTGTTAAAAGAGAGCAGAGTTATTTGAAAGTGCTTTTTCACTCCTCTGAAGGAAGCAATATTCAATTTTGTATTATTTCAAAGCTTTCTAATATGGACGTTTTCGTATAATATTCTTTTTTTAATTTTACATCTGAAAGAGAGGTATTTAAATACATGTCTTTTTCAAACCAGTCCACCTGTTGAATTTTCTCAATTGGAAAAATAAAATAAGCTTCTTCTGTGAATTTCTCACTATTTTGTACAATTACATAGCTTACCTTCCAATAATTAGTATCAACAATTAAATCAGCAATATGACCAATCTTACCGTCATTTGCATGAACCTTAAAACCAATGGTTTCATCTTCACTTCGAAGATTATAAGTTTGCCAGTCACTCACATGATTCTCATAGTTATCTGAACTATCATTTGTTGATCGCGGGAAGGTCATTGGTTGATCTACTACTCCCCAAATCATACTACCTGCCCAGTATCTTGCCCATCCATAGTAACTAATCAGCGAATTTTCATCATCCTTAGTAACTGCATTTTCTTCAGGTATGGTTGGACTATTTCGAATTACTTCTTTATCATGCTTTACTTCTACATGTTTTTCTCGTTCATTTAGAGCTCGAAAGGACGCTGGTGACATAAGCACACGTCTGCCTGGCAACCACTTTCGTGTATCTACAACTGCATAACGAATGGCCCATTTATTATCATCAAAGTAAAGATCCTTAACCTTTCCCATCACTCCATCTGAAGCATGAATTTTATAATTCTTTAATTCAGATGTTAAAAACATTGTAATCGCCTCCTTAGACGTTTACAAATGTATTACCCTTTATAAAAATTAATAAACCAACCGTATTATTGATATTGATAATAATAGTCAATAGGATAAAATAAACCAACCTTACCGTATGAATCATGGTCCAAAGTAGCAAAAATAATCCCAACTACCTTTCCTTCCCTATTTATTACAGGACTACCACTATTACCTCTGTATACGGGAGCTTCAATCATAATGACTTTTTCTTCCCATGAGGTTAATTTAGTATAGCCGATAATTTTCCCTTCATTTGCTATCCCGTTAAATCGTAATGGGTTTCCTATAAACTGAACTTGTTCGTCTTTCTGCACGGAAGCTCGTTTGGCTAAATTTAAATAAGGTACGTTTTCGGCATCCGCATTTAAAATTGCTAAATCAATAGATGGATGCGTTGTTTCTACGGTTGCATTAAATAAACCAAGCTCAGGAAATACCACAGTTACATTTTCTTCTCCTTCAACCACATGATAGTTTGTCAAAATGGTTCCATCAGCTGAAACTGCAAAACCTGTACCTTTTGAATCTTCTGTTTCTATTGTAACAACTGCTTCTTTATACAATTGAATTTCTTCTTGAAGTGATAACCGTGCGGATGTCTTTAAAAACTCTATTGCGGGTATGGAAAATGTGCGTGGTATTAAAGCAATAACATTAAAAAGAAGCACAACTGCAATTAGCCAAAACGCCCACTTTGGAAATGGACGTTTTGGTTCCAATTGCTCCTTTGCTTCTTTTTCCCTGGCCAAAACCTTTTGTCGTTGTTCTTCAACTAAATCAAAAAGCGCTTCATCATCAATTTCTTCATATAGATCTTCATCGATAATATCCTGCTGCTGTTTATCCTTCTGATCCATAATCCACCTCATCGTTACGATATTTATGAAACAACAGACTTTGCTTTGTTCCCTTGCTGCATTTGATACATTTGATAGTAATAACCCTGCTCTATCATTAATTGTTCATGATTACCATGCTCTTTTATCGTACCACGATCAAGTACAAATATGGTATCAGCTTGTTGAATCGTTGACAAACGATGCGCAATAACTAAGGTTGTTCTTCCTGATTTCAAAACTTCTAGCGCCTCTTGAATCATTGTTTCTGTTTCAGTATCAATATTAGCTGTCGCCTCATCAAGAATCAGTATAGCTGGATCGAAAGCCAATGCACGTGCAAATGATATTAATTGTCTTTCCCCCAATGAAAAAGTTGTTCCTCCTTCTGTTACCTTTTCCTCATATTTCCTCGGTAATTTTTCTATAAAACGATCCGCCCCAACTGCTTTTAATGCCTGAATTGCTGCATCAGTAGTTATATTAGGGTCATTCATCGTTACATTAGACAAAATAGTACCAGAAAATAAAAATGGATCCTGTAGGACGATACCCATATGACTACGAACTTGCTGGCGAGACCATTCTTTTGTAGAGATTCCATCAATTGTAATCTTTCCTTTTTGCGGATCATAGAAACGGAATAGTAAATTCATAATTGAACTTTTACCAGAACCGGTATGACCTACAAACGCAGCAGTCTGACCTGCTTTAATTTTAAAGGATAAATCCTTTAATATATAGTCATCATCATTATAAGCAAATGAAACATGATCAAATTCTACATTACCACGATATCGTTTTACTTGGTCATCCATTACTTCCTCTCCATCATAGTCCATTAATTCAAACACTCGATTTCCTGCCACTCTGGCTTGCTCAATTAAAGGAAGCTGATTAACGATATCCGTAACGGGTTCAAAAAGCCGGTTTAGATAATCGACAAATGCATAGAGTAGGCCAATAGATATAACACTAGTAGGCTCTAAAGAAAATGACCCAAAATACCAAATAAATGCTACAAAAGCAAGATTTCGAAAAACAGTAACTAGATTATAAGAGGTTAGTGCACTCAGTTTTACCAGCTTTCGTTGGTAAGTAAAATGGCGCTCATTTAATACCTCGAAGTCCTCCTTTGTTTTCTTTTCTCTGCGAAATGCTTGGATAATGGGCATGCCTTGAATTGCTTCATTAATATTCCCATTGATTTCACTAATAGTTGAACGAATAACAGTATTATATTTCGTACCAAAGTACTTATATACCTTCATCCAACCAATAATTAATGGAATAATTAACAGACATAGAGCAGCAAGCTTTACGTCCAAAATAAATAGTGCTACAAAAATACCAGCCATATAGATGACACTTGTTACAACAATTGATAAAACCCGCTCGTAAAGATCTCGTATCGCTTCCGTATCATTGGTTATTCTTGCCACTATTTTACCAGCTGGTTGATCCACATAGTAATTAATTGGTATACGCTGCGTATGAGCAAATAAGTCGTTTCGCATTTGTTTTACTATTTTATTAGAAGCTTGCTGTAATAGAAAGGTCTGATAAAACTGAAAAAATCCAGCAATGATAAGCAGTATCATATATAGACATAGTAATAATAATATCGGTTTTCGCTCTGGTTTAAAGAATGGATAGATCTCTGATAATGAAAGTTTTTCTCCAGTTACTTCAATCTTTTCTGTTGATGTAGTAATCGTTATCGTTCCTTCATCAACAGATCGTTTTCCTTGTAACGGAACTTCTTCATGAACAAAGTAATACGTAGAACCAATTCCTATGATGGTAGCAGTATCACCCACTACTTCATCTTCGTTCTCCAAGCGGTCTGCTCGTTTATAGAACTTATCCTCATATTCAACCGTATCCGTATCGTCCTTTAAAATGACCTGCTGCCAGTTCCCTTCTACGCCAAGTATATGATCATCAATTACTTTTTTCGCGATTAAAGGACCAGCTAATTCTAAAGATACGGCAATAACTAAACAAATTAAGCCAATAATGATACCCTTCTTAAAGCGAAGTGCATAAGAAAAAAGTCTTCTTTCAGTAGTCATTAGCCAGTTACCTCCTTATCTTCTAGCTGTTGTTGATTATATTGTTCTTGGTACCATCCTTGCTGTTTTACTAATTGCTCATGGTTTCCTTGCTCTATAATCACTCCATCTTCTAACACGATAATATGGTCGGCATGCGTAACAGCAGATAGACGATGTGCTGCAATAAATGTCGTCTTATTTTTTCGTTCTTTAAGTAAATGATCAATGATTCTAGCTTCTGTTTTTCCATCTACAGCAGACAATGAATCATCTAAAATTAATATCTCTGGATCTTTAATAAATGCACGCGCTAGTGCCACTCGTTGTTTTTGTCCTCCAGATAATGTAACACCACTTTCTCCAACCTGTGTATCTAACCCATTTGGTAGTTGTTTCATATCGTCAAGAAAATGGGCAAGTTGCATGACTCGAAAGATCTCCTCGTCAGTTGCATCTTCCTTCCCAAACTGTATGTTCTCTCGAATTGTTTTTGAAAACATCATTTGGTCCTGTGGGACATAACCAATCCAAGAACGTATTTGCTCAAGCGAAAGATGTTGTAAATCTTCCCCAGAAACAGTTATTTTTCCTTTCATATCAGGATATTGCCGTAAGAGCAGTTTAAAAATAGTCGTTTTACCTGCCCCTGTCTTACCAACAATACCGATTGTTTCTCCTCTTTGCACGTGTAATGAAACGTCTTTTAGTTGCTCCATTTCCGTATCTGGATAGGAAAACGAAACAGATGAAAAATCAATGGAAGTTACTTCTGATACATGAACAGGCTTCGTCGGATCTTTCACATCTGCTTGGTAATTAAGTGTGTGATTTACACGATCCAAAGATGCATTCCCTCGCTGTAAAACATTAATTAGCTCTCCGACAGCAAACATTGGCCAAATTAACATTCCTAAATAAACATTAAATGTAACTAAGTCACCGAGCGTAAGAATATTTTCAAATACGAGAAACGCTCCGTATCCAAGTCCAATCGTATAAGATAGGCCGACTAAAATTTTCATCGTTGGTTCAAATAACGCATCTATCTTGGCAACTTCTATATTTTTTTCATAAACATCTGTTGTCATGGCTTGAAACCGCTGTGCATCTTGCTTTTCTTGTACAAATGCTCGAAGTACCCTGACACCGCGAATCGACTCTAACA
The DNA here is from genome assembly GCF_034190895.1 of Virgibacillus sp. M23. Taxonomy (NCBI): domain Bacteria; kingdom Bacillati; phylum Bacillota; class Bacilli; order Caryophanales; family Bacillaceae; genus Virgibacillus; species Virgibacillus sp. M23. The sequence continues at coordinate 28,452 of NZ_JAWDHA010000034.1, forward strand.
CGTCATTGTTCATTTCACCAAAGGCTTCTTGCGCTTTTGTAAATCGAGCATGAATAGCGGCACCATATTTGTTCATGACAATCGCCATAATTGGCAATGGAATTAAGGAAGCAATGGTTAATTTCCAGCTAATCGTGAATCCCATCATAGCTATTATCATTAACATGAATATACTTGAATCAACAAGCGTCAACACACCGAACCCAGCAGTTAAGCTTATCGCTTTAAGATCATTTGTGCTTCTAGCCATTAAGTCTCCTGTACGATATCTCCCAAAAAACGATGGTGTCATGGCTAAGAAATGCTGCATTAAATTGCTCCTCATCCATTTTTCTAAAATAACGGCACCACTAAATAAAGTATAATCCCATAGGTAAGAAATGGCGTAATGAATGACGATTAGCAATAAGTATCCCACGATGATTGCAGTTAGCAATTGTAAGGTAAGTGTTTCAAATTGAATATGATCAATCGTATACCCCGCTATCTTAGGTGGGATTAAACCAATAGCACTAGCAATAATTAAAGCAATAATTGCAAATACATATCGCTTCCAATAATGTTTAAAAAACCAATTTAATTTTCTAAAAACACTAAACATAATAAACACCTTCTTTTCTCTATATATAAGGTCTATAAAAATAATACATTCATTTCCTCTATATTCTCTGTATAACAAGCAAACGGTAAAGCATTCTTTTCCATTGTGCAGATGCCTTTCCATTAATAAGAGTTCGCGATTTATTATAGGGATGTTAAAAAGCTCTAAAATCACTCCTAAAATGAATCAAAACCCAAAGAAAAACACATACGTCCATGACGTATGCGTTCATAAAAAAGGCAAATAGTAATTAAAAAACTTCCCTTTTCAACACAAAAGAGTCACAGACACCTGTGACACCTTTCAAAAGATTAAATAATGCTAACGTTAACCAAAGTTAACAATTTTACATGTTCACGCTTGAGGTCACAGAGAATATAGAATTTTTTGTTGTCAGTTGCTGATTGATTCGCATGGTATGTGACCTCCTTCTTTTTAGATTCTCAATTATTATAGTATTAGCAAAATTTTAAGTCAATATGTTTTTCACAAATTTTTTAAATAATTGTTGGATGCGGAATATAAAGTCGATCTCCCACTCACACATATTAGGTTTCACCTTATTACTTGAAGTGGGGGCTTACTGCCAGTTATATGTGGGATAAATTTAAATCTCAAATCATATTTCCTTCCTTTTCAGACATACTAAGCTTATAGGAACGGAACAATTTGGAGGCAATTATGAGAAGAGCTAAGAAGAAAAAGACAAGTAGTATTTTCCCGAGCAAATTAGAGGATCTACAGGCGATACTTCAGCAAAAATTTGATCATAATTCCGATTTAAACTATACGATCTATAATCATCAAAACCAGCGGATAGCTGTATTTTATATCACCTATCTCATCGACACAAATAAAGTAGAAAACTCTTTACTAAAACCACTTTTAGAGCGTAAAGAAAGCTGGTCCATAACAGCTTTATTAAATAATATTCCATTAAGTTCTGGAAAAACGGTAGACAACTTGGACGATATATTGAAAGGAATCTTATTAGGTGAAGTATTTATTTACATTGAACAAGACTCCACCATTATTTCTTATACCTTGAAAAAAGAAGAAAAGCGCTCACTTTCTAAGGCTGAAACTGAATCCGTGGTACTTGGTCCACAGGTTGCATTTACTGAATCTCTTGCCACAAATATGAATTTAACTCGTAAAGGGATTTTATCGAATGATCTAGTTTTAGAAAAGATTGTTATTGGTGAACGTTCACCAAAGGAAATACGTTTAGCGTACTTAAAATCAATTGCGAACGAAACAGATATTCAAACCATGCGTCAGCGATTAAATGACCTGGAAATTGATGAAATTGAAGATAGTTCAGTCTTAATTCAATTAATCGAGGATTCGTCCGCTAGTATCTTCCCACAATTCTATGAAACCGAATTACCTGACCGCTTTTCTTATTCTATATCCAAAGGTCGCGTTGGCGTTCTCGTTGAAAATAGTCCAACTGGTATAATTGCACCAGTTACTTTATTCAGCTTTTTTGAATCAACGGAGGATCTTTACATGCGTTGGAATATTGGTAGTTTCTTTCGAATTCTCCGTTTTATTGCCATGTTTATTTCTGTATTATTAACTCCTTTTTATGTAGCAGCAGTAACGTATCATTATGAAATTATTCCAATCCCATTATTAATTTCACTTGGGCAATCCCGGGCAAACGTACCCTTTCCTCCTATTTTTGAAGCTTTCTTACTTGAGTTACTCATCGAATTACTGAGAGAGGCAGGAGCGAGATTACCGACAAAAGTTGGACAAACGATGGGTATCGTTGGCGGTGTTGTAGTTGGAACAGCTGCTGTACAGGCTGGTCTTACCAGTAACATTCTAATTATCTTTATTACACTAAGTGCGCTTGCTTCGTTTACAGCTCCAAGTTATCTGATGGGAACGACAATTCGTGTTTTGCGCTTTCCCATGATCGTTCTTGCAGGTGTCTTAGGTATTATTGGAATCATGTTTGGCATCTGCTTTCTGATTATTCATTTACTAAAACTAACATCATTAGGAAGACCATATTTATCGCCTGTGTATCCGCTTAATTGGCAGGACTTAAATAAAACCTTATTTCGCCTGCCTTATAATATGCAAACAAAGCGATTTTCTTCATTCCGTTTAAAAGATCTATACCGTTTTAGTAAAGAAAAAGCGAAGCGCAAAAAAGATATAGATGAGTAGGTGAAAGCGTGAGAGTAAATTTAACTGTAAAACCAAATCTACAGCTACGATCCTTCTACCTATTCTTTATGATTGTCTCTATCCAAATTGGTGTAGGGATTATGGGAGTACCTAGAATTATATTTGCAGAGACAGGTAGGGATTCATGGTTGGCTGTCATTATTGCATTCATCTATATCCTATTTCTTCTCATTGCTATGTTCTTGATTTTAAAGCAGTATCAGAATGCAGATATTTTTGGAATTCAAGTAGATTTATTTGGCACATGGATAGGCAAGCTTCTCGGAGCCATTTATGTTGTATATTTCGGATTATGTCTATTCACTGTTTTGATTACGTATATTGAAGTAGTAACGATTTTTATTTTTCCAGGGTTAAATAATTTTTTGATGGCATTATTATTAATTGCCTTAATTATTTATAGTGTTATGGGAGGTATTCGAGTAGTTTTTGGTGTTTGTTTTCTTTTTTTCATTCTCTCTCATTGGCTTGTCTTATTATTAGCACAACCAATCTGGGAAATGGACTGGTCTCATTTCCAGCCAATGTTTCAATCCTCCTTAACAGAATTACTAAAGGGTGCACGGAGTTCCGCTTATACGTTCAGTGGGCTAGAGCTCCTGTTTTTAATCTATCCATTTGTTATAAATAAGAAAAGTGTAAAACTACCTGTATATTTAGGGGCACTCTGGTCTGCCCTACTAGTACTCGCTGCAACAGTTATTGTTACTGGTTTTTTTACACCTGAGGAGATCAGTGCAAGAGAATGGTCTGTCCTCGGTTTGTTCAAAATTCAATCATTCTCTTTTGTAGAACGGTTTGACTATATCGTCGTAACTGCATGGATGATGGTCACCTTACCAAATATGATTCTTTGCTGCTGGGCTATTACCTATGGGCTTAAGCGCTTATATTATTTCCCACAAAAATACTCTCTCTATGTCTTAGCAGCTATACTTGCAGTTGCCAGTATATTTACAAAAGAGCACTATCTTATACAGTTCATGATTAATTTTACTGCACAACTTGGTTTTTGGCTCGTTTATGTGTATCCATTTCTATTGCTTATTCTTGTCATCGTAAAAAAACGAATAAACAAACGGAATGGAGGACTGACTCATGCTAAATAAAGGAATGCTCTTTTCTTTAGCTGCCTCCCTGTTTTTAGTAACAGGATGTATGCAAATGAAACCAATTGAACGATTAGCTATTATTAACGCAAGAGGTGTTGATCTTTCAGGTGAAGATTTAATTGATACTACCTTGGTTATTTTCCAATTTGATACACAGACAAAAGATATTTCTAAAATTGCTTCAGGTACTGGAAAAACAATTAAAGAAGCAAGATACGATGCAAATACGAAAACGAGTTTCTCACTAACTCCCGGGCAGATTCGCCTCGAACTTTATGGAATGGATGTAGCTAAAAAGGGAATTTTCCCCTATTTAAACACATTAGTTCGTGATGCTCGAACATCTGACAGAGTACTATTAGCAATAACAGATACAACTGCCAAAGAAGTAATAACAAAAGGACAAGAGGAAACAAATATAAATGTGGGACTATTTATGAACGGACTAATTAATCAAAAGATCCAAGATGATAGTATACCTAAGACAGAGCTCTATGATTTTACACATGCTTATTTTGAAAAGGGGCAGGACCCCGTACTGCCTATCATCAGCTCAGTTGAAGGAACACCAAAGTTTTCAGGAATAGCTATGTTTCAAAATGATAGCTATGTCGATAGGCTGACGTTGCATGATGCCTTGCTAATTAATTTATTTCAAAAGACCATTCACTCTGCTCCATTTGATATTAGCGTACAATCAGAACCCCTTAAACCTTATTTTCAAAAAAGTCTTTCCGGTCAAAAGGAGGAAGAAATTCATCTAAATGGTAGAATTATTAAAGGAAAAAACAATACACAATTGCTGGATAAAAACCAGTTGCGGTTTCAAACAGACATTACCATTCAGATGAATTTGCTGGAGATGTCTTTAGAACTGGAATTAGAAAATAAAGGTGTCATTGCTAAATTGGAAAAACAAATCGAAAAACAGATCAAGAAGAAATATGAAGCGCTTTTAGAGAAAACACAGGAAATGAAGGCTGACCCATTTGGATATGGCGAAATTTACCGAGAGCATAAAGCTAACGGAGAGTTAGAGAAAAATGAATGGCGTGAGAAATACCCAGATATTGACGTGAATTACAATGTCGATGTAAAAATCGTTGAATACGGAACAATTAGATAGGGTCGAGCTATTTGAACATTTAAATACAGCCACAGATCAAAAATACAGAGCCACTATCCCTTTGTGACAGTGGCTCTACGATTATTTTCCATTCTGTACTTCTGTAAGTATCTCAATAACGCGATCTCGTGCCTCTTCGCTCTTATATTGCTTCATTGTATCGATCATAATTGGTGCAAATTCCTTTAATTGTTCCAGCTCATGTACAAGCGTGTCTTCTGACAACGATTCCTCTTCTAACACTCTTGCATACCGTTTCTCGGCAAAGGATTTTGCATTTATGATCTGATCTCCTCTGCTAGCTTGACGAGATAATGGTATTAGCAGCATCGGCAATTGCAGTGCAAGAAATTCAAAGATAGCATTAGACCCTGCACGCGATAGAACATAGTCACTTATTGCAAAGATATCTTTTAAATCATCTGTAATATATTCAAATTGGACGTAGCCATTTTCTTTTATCTGATGGTCAATTTTACCTTCACCACAAATATGAATGATCTGAAATAATGGTACTAGCTTTGGCAAGCTACCCCGAACGGTTTCATTTATTTTTTGTGATCCTCCGCTTCCGCCCATGATTAATAAGATCGGCTTTTCCTTTGTAAGCCCTGTTAAAGCAAGACCTTTTTCTCTATTCCCTTGAAATAGTTCATCTCGTACTACTGCTCCAACATATTCTGATTTTTTTTCTGGCACATAATTTTTCGTTTCTGAAAATGTTGTTAGTACTTTTTTAGCAAATGGTATAGCTATTTTATTTGCTAGACCAGGTGTATAATCAGACTCATGAACTACTGCCGGTACACCAGTTAGTTTTGCAGCCAGCATGACAGGTACAGATACGAATCCACCCTTGGAAAAAATAACGGATGGCTTGCGTTTCTTAATTATTTTCACTGCTTGCATTGTTCCTTTCAAAACTTTAAATGGATCTTTCAAATTCTCTATCGACATATAACGACGAAGCTTTCCTGTTGAAATAGGATGATAAGTTACACCATCCACTTCTCCTATAAGCTTTCGCTCGATACCATCTTTTGAACCAATATAATCAATGTCCCAGCCTTTATCTCGATAGTACGGAATCAGAGCTAAATTAACAATGACATGCCCTGCAGATCCGCCTCCAGTAAATAGTATTCGTTTATTTTTCATTAGGTGAAAACGTCCTTTCTTCCAAACTGCTCTATAAAACGGTATAATAATTTTTACGCTCCTCTTCTATCCTATTAGAAAATACATGAAAAAGGAAGAGAATTATGTATCAGACAACAACGCTAAAGGAAAAACTAAAATTATTCGCTGTAATATTAATTCCTATACTAATTACCCAAGTGAGTATGTACTTAATGAATATATTTGATACTGTCATGTCAGGTCGTGCTGGTGCAGTAGATCTAGCAGGTGTCGCGATCGGGACGAGCTTATGGGTTCCTATTTTCACTGGTATAAATGGGATTTTACTTGCCATTACTCCCATAATTGCACATCTCACAGGAGCTAGCTCTGAAAATAAAGTTACCAATAGTGTACAGCAGGCAATATATTTATCAATTGTTCTTGCCATAATTGTATGTACTATTGGTGGTATATTACTAAACCCTGTTTTAAACCTAATGGAACTCGAAGCTGGGGTTCGACAAACTGCGAAATATTATCTTATCGCCTTAGGGACAGGAGTAATTCCTCTCTTTATCTTTAATACAGTAAGATGCTTTATCGACGCACTAGGGCAAACACGGATATCCATGCTCATTATTCTTATATCCTTGCCGCTTAACTTATTTTTTAACTATATCTTTATTTTTGGTAAATTTGGGATTCCAGCATATGGCGGAATTGGCGCAGGAATTGCAACCTCGATAACCTATTGGCTTGTATCCATTTTGGCACTAGCCGTTATTTATAAAATTACCCCTTTTCGCAAATTTTCTATTTTGACGAATTGGGTAAAACCATCTGCAAAGGATTGGTGGGAGCAATTAAAAATAGGTATCCCAATTGGTTTTGCCATGTTTTTTGAAACAAGCATTTTCTCTGCTGTAACGCTATTTATGAGTGTATATAGTACCTATACTATCGCCGCCCACCAAGCAGCAATTAATTTCGCATCCTTGCTCTATATGATTCCATTAAGCGTTGGAATGGCGCTGACTATTGCTATAGGTTACGAAATAGGTGCCAAACGATATTTAGATGCACGTACGTATGGATATATCGGTATTAGTGGTGGCATATTTATCGCCCTTTTTGCAGGATTTGTATTATATATTACAAGAGATTGGGTAGCCGCCATGTACAATTCAAATCCTGAAGTTATCCAGCTTACAAAGCAATTTATCTTTTATGCTATCTTCTTCCAGCTAGCTGATGCATTTGGTGCACCCATCCAAGGAGCATTGCGCGGTTATAAAGATGTTAATGTTACGTTAATCATGGCGTTAATCTCCTATTGGATAATTGGTTTACCGGTTGGTTGGATTTTAGCAAACTATACAGTTCTTGAACCTTTTGGCTATTGGGTTGGTATAATTACTGGATTGACTGTGGGAGCTATCGCTCTATTATGGCGTTTACTTTATCTACAACGGAAATTTGTCCATACCTCCCATTTGCATTAGCATGGATGATGAAAGCGAGTCCCAATGTATGAAGTTATTCGGATCGTAGCTCAGTTCATGTTTTGAAATGTGATCATTATTAACCAGCTAACTAGTTAAAGAAAAAAACACGTTACCAAATGGATCTTCGGACTCGTGCTGTTTCACCGGAATCTCGCTTATTTCAGGTGCTAAAATATTTATTCTAATCAAAAAACGAGCGATAATTAATTTCATTCAACTAATCATCGTTCGTTTTTGATTGTTTCTTATTTACATTTGTCTTAGACTCCAATCATCCTACCTATCATATCTTATAAGAATAAGCCGGCAACGGTAGCTGATAAGATCGATGCTAAAGTTGCACCAAGGAGCAATTTTAGCCCGAAGCCAGATACGCTCACAGCTTTCTTTGCATCAATTCCCTTAACAGTTCCAGCAATAATACCGATGGAGGAGAAGTTTGCAAAGCTTGTTAAGAAAACAGAAACGATACCAACGGTTTTCTCTGACAGAGAATCAATCGATGGTTGGAATTGTAACATTGCGACAAATTCATTTGTTACAATTTTTGTTCCCATAATTGATCCAGCTTGGACGACCTCACCTGGAGATATCCCCATCAGAATACCAATAGGAGCTATAATATACCCCAAAATTTGTTGAAGTGTCGCTCCAGAAAAGATTAATTGAATCAGCCAATTTACAAGCTCTAATGAAGCAATAAACGCAATCAACATTGCCGCTACAATTAAAGCTATCTTTCCGCCTTCTAGCGCACCATTCCCCATCGCCTCGAAAATACTTTTATCATTCGTCACATCTTTAATATCCACAACGTCTTCTTCTTTCGGTACTTTAACCGGTGCAATTATTGAAGAAATCATTAATGCGCTTAACATGTTCAAAGGCAGTGCAACTAATACATAGTCATTAGGCAAAATTTGCAAATATGCTCCAACAATCGACGCGGATACAGACCCCATGGCGGAAGCACTTACAATATAAAGCCGATTAGCATTTAAATGATGAAATTGTGAACGAATAGCAATCAATGCTTCAGATTGTCCAAAGAATATACTGTTTACAGCATTAAATGACTCAACCTTTGGAAGCCCTGTCACTTTTGATATTAACCCACCCAAATATTTAATAAGTGGTGGAAGAATACGTAAATATGTTAAAACGGATAACAACGTAGCAAAGAAGATGATTAATAATAGGACATTGAAGAAGAATACGCCGCCTTCCTCTAATACGAATCCACCTACTACGAAATTGATCCCTTCTGTACCGAATTCAATTAATTTATTAAAACCAGCTGAAATTCCTGTAATAATCGTTTGACCAATTTTGGTCTCGAACATAAAAAAGGTGATCAACAGCTGAAAGACTAACATAATGATAATACCTTTATAATTTATATTTTTCTTATCATTAGACATTAAAAATGCTAGTCCCAGGACAACGACGATCGCCAGTAATCCTAGAAGTATTCCCACACTGATTTCCTCCCTATTGTAACTGTTTTCATTATTTCTGATACATAGGTCATTGTACCAAGTTGTCAGACGTCATGCAAGAGATTGTTTTTTCTGTAAATTTAAATATCCTGTTTTATTTGTTCCCCTTTTTAAATAGAAAAAACAAATTATTTTGCTTCTATCCCAAAAACAAAAGCGGAAGCGAGCGACTAGAGCGAAGTAAAGGAATCACAGTGAGCTTGCGAGCTGATGATGACTTAGATTCGTGCAATTCATGAAGCAGCCTAGTTTCTGGACGCGGCTCAACACGCCCATATCTTTCCACACGGGCTAATTTTATAGTTTCTAGACTATTAAAAAAACGGAGCAAAATTAGCTCAGTCCTTATCACTACATGCTCCGATTTACGCTTCCTCTAGTAGTTATTATGGAATAATAGCTACTGCTTGACCACCACTCCGGCTGCCCACTTCCCTTTCCGTGGGGTTTGTCCTTCAGCTAACTTTTTTAGCAAAACCCGCTCAAAAAAGTGGATCTTCAGGTCAAACATTTCCCACAGGAGTTGAAGTGGCCGGCCTTCGCTATTATCAGGATCTACAACGCTAGCATGAAGTAACACAGCTGCTTTTATACTCACGGATAGCGATTTTTTGTAAAAAAAGTCAACCTATTACTTATGACAAGAATTGTTGCACCTTCTCATAGCGGAGACTAATTACGTAGACTCCTGCGGGATTAGCGCGAGCCGAAAATCCACTTTGCAACGTGTTCTTCTTTGCAAAGTTAGTTGAGGCCGTGCCCGCCGAAAGCGAAGTAATTAGTCGGAGCATTGCCAATATACATCAAACATTTCAAAATAACTACTTGGCTTAACACAGTCATTGCACTGATTTTATACTTTCTTAACTTATAAAAAAAACTCCCACGCTTCAAGCGTAGGAGGCACAATAATTTAATGTGTTGGAAAGAAAATCATCTGGATTACAAAAATAATCCCAAATACATATAATATCCAATGAACATCCTTTCCTCTTCCGTTTACTAATTTCAATAATGGATACGTAATAAAACCAATGGAAATTCCCGTAGCGATACTGGATGTTAATGGCATGGATAGGATGATCGCAAAGGCTGGAAATGCTTCGTCAAATGTTTTCCAGTTAATTTTAGCTAATCCTTCCATCATAAAACAACCTACAATAATTAAAACAGGCGAGGTAATTGCTGGTAAATTTGCAACTGCACCTATAATAGGTGTAAAGAAAATAGATAGTGCAAATAGCAAAGCAATTACTAATGATGTTAGTCCAGTTCTACCACCAGCAGCTACACCTGAAGTAGACTCAATATAAGCTGTTGAAGGGCTTGTACCGAACATGGAACCTACTGTTGTAGCGGTTGCATCCGATAACAAGGCTGACTTTGCTCGTGGCATATTGCCGTTTTTCATAAAACCTGCTTGTTCTGCCACTCCAATCATGGTTCCAGTCGTATCAAATATGGTAACGAGTAGAAAAGCAAAAACGATCGTATAGAGACCTTGACTAAAGACACTGCCTATATCCAAGTCAAAAAACACAGGCATTGGTGGGGCTGATACATAGCCTTCTGAAAAGGATAATTGTCCTGTGAACAAAGCAATAATCGTCGTTATGAGCATACCAATAAATAAAGCACCCTTTATGTTCCAGACAAATAAAATTAAAGTAATAAATAAACCTACTAAAGTTAAAGCAGTCATCGGGTTATGTAAGTCTCCCAATCCAACAATATTTGCTTCATTTGGTGCGACGATACCGGCCATTCTCAAGCCATTAAAGGCGATAAATAGTCCAATCCCTGAGGTAATTCCATATTTTAAGGATGCAGGAATTGCTTTTATTAATGTCTCTCGAAGTGTCGTCAAACTCAAGAGAATAAAGATGATACCAGCAACAAATACAGTGCCAAATATCGCCTGATAAGTTAAGCCTTCTGATGCTACAACAGATGCAAAATATGCATTTAATCCCATACCTGGTGCTATTGCAATTGGATAATTCGCAAAGAAAGCCATGCATAGTGTACCTACAACTGCAGAGATAACCGTAGCCATAAACACTTGATCAAAGGGTACTCCTGCCGCTGAGAGAATTGCGGGGTTAACCACAACAATATAGACCATTGTAAGAAATGTTGTTAGGCCTGCAATCACCTCTGTTTGGATATTTGTGTTATTTTTCGTTAATTTAAAGATCTTATCCAAGACAAACACCTTGCTTTCCGAATATAATAAAACAACATTGACTATAATATTCGTTTTTAACTAATTATGCAAGAAAAATTGCTTCCTTTCTATACTTCCTCCATTTTTATCGATTCATCCATCGTATTGTAACGTACTTTATTTCATTTTCAAGATTTACATACTATTAATTATGGTGCTTTCGTCCAATAAACATTAAGAAAAACTGAGCAAAATTCGCTCAGTCCTTATCACTACATGCTCAGATTTACGCTTCCTCTAGTAGCTATTATGGAATAATAGCTACTGCTTGCTTGACCACCACTCCGGCTGCCCACTTCCCTTTCCGTGGGGTTTGTCCTTCAGCTAACTTTTTTAGCAAAAC